>CAYGUN010000015.1:6484-18563 GCA_964353025.1 uncultured Bacteriovoracaceae bacterium | reverse complement strand
GTAAATTTTCTTTTGGGCTTTGCTTGCTCGACTTCATCATAATTATCTAGATTTTCATTCCCACCAATACTTAGATACATGCCTAACGCCACAACAGCAGCAATAGCAGTTGCTCCTTGGTTTTCTCTAATAATTTCTTTAATCTTTCCAATCATATTAATTCACTATGTTTAAATAACCTGATTCAAGAAAACAGTTCCCGGCCCCAGTTCCACAATCAGCACTTTCACTAGCGTTTGATCTCCCGGGCCCTACCAAATCAGCAGCTCCGCCAAAATGACCAAAGGAGGAAAAGCTCGCTTCAAATTCAACAACATTTTGCGGGTTGGGAGGTATTGAGTCAGAGACGACCCCCACTGTTCCAAAAGTGGTAAAATCCCAAACTTCAAGCGGGGCAGGTGCTTGTTGGCAACTATGGATCTGATCCCCTATTGGATCAGTAAAAGTTACAAAGGCCGTCAGATAATTTCTTTCGAAGCTTAGAGTATTTTCAAAAAATTTATAGATTCTTAAATTATCAACTCCCGTCACCAGAGTGTCTAATGGAGTCACAATGTCTCCCGCGGGAGCTCTTAGCGCATTTGTAATAGGTGGGTACTCGGCCACCACTTCATCACAACCTTTACTTAAGGCCACAGGATTATTTTCATATGAGTTTAAAACATAAGCACTAAAACCTGGGGTTCCAAAGTTTTGAGAATCGATTTGAACATAGTCAAAAGCTTCAGAAGACTGAATCCTTACAACAGGTGAGAATGTGGCCACCATATCAGGAGTCGTATCATCAACAATATATTTATATTCATATAAAGGAGAGAACTCTCCTGCAGGCCCGCCTTGAGCAACGACAGATAAGCAATAAGCCCCATTGGCCTGAACGCCAAAATCTTCATTTGAAATAAGAAAAGGCTCAGTATAACTTATGCCAGAGAGAGGATCACAACACCCTCCTCCTTCTTGTAAACAATAATGAATACTACTCACACAACTATGAGAAGGATAGATACTGATCGTTGGATTTTTTACATAAGTTCCCTGTCTGGGAGTAACCGCTAGGCCTGGTACACACAAGTCAGGTGGATCATAACACTCAGATGCAGGATTATTAGGATCACAATTAGGTCCTGATTTTAAAGGATCTATCGATGGTCCCATAGGCGGCCCTGGATTTCCAGGCCCAACAACACAAACAATATTATCTGGCTCACGAGTACAATCAACACCAGGAGCATTGGGATCTTCTTGAGGTTCATCTTCTTGTTCGTTTACACTAGGAGCATTATCACTGCTACCAGAATCTTGGTAGGCCACTTCTCCTGTCGAAGTTTCTGTGAATGTATTAGAGTAACCTGGATCCGGATTGGAGGGGTTATTATCCACCACATTTTGAGAAGGTGCTGAAGCAATAGTTCTTTCATTAACTATTTTTTCTTCTGCTGGCACAAACTCATCTTCTGTATCCATCAAGTCAAAATATTTTTTTCCCGATTTGGCCTTAGCTGATTTTGCTGTTTCATCACTTGGAGCTTCTGCATTAAAATCTCCACCAAAATCCATGAAGGCCATCATTGCCATGACGACACCTGTACCCACCACCACTGGATTTTCAGCGAGAAACTCTCTGATTTTACTCATAAGTACCCCAGACTAAGACGCATTGCGCACTATTACTTATTCTACTCCTCGGATAGTGGGGCAAAGAACTTAAGTTTAGCGAAGAGAGCTAATCCTTGTTATTTCAATAATTTAACTCGATTATACCTGGAACCTTTCTTTTACGTGTGCACAAAAAAAAACTCTAAATGCCAAGAAAACTAGACATATAGGGGTGGGTATTTTTAAGATACTCCACTAACTATTTGAAAGCATATGGGAGAGAGGAAAATGTCAGATACATCAGTTCAAGCACGCTCACAATGGAGTTCATCTTTTGGGTTTATTATCGCTTGTGTGGGCTCTGCCGTGGGCCTTGGAAATATTTGGAAATTTCCCTATATCGCTTATGAAAATGGAGGTGGGGCCTTTGTTATTATCTACCTTCTTGCTATTGCAGTGGTGGGCTTTCCTATCATTGTGGCCGAAATGGTCTTGGGCCGCCATGCCAAACTCAATTCATTTGGAACTTTTAAAAAGCTCTCTCAAAATAATATTTTTTGGAAGGCCGTAGGACTCATGTGTATTTTTAGTGCCACAGCTATTCTGTCTTTTTACTCAGTAGTCGCTGGTTGGACACTAGACTATTTTTGGAACTCACTAGTTGGTAATTTTTCTGATATGACCTTTGCCACCTCTGGCCCGCGCTTCGGTGAATTTGTAGGCAATGGCACGAAACAAATTATTTACCACACTATTTTTATGTTCATGACGGCCTTCATTATTCTCAGAGGGACAAAAGGAATTGAAAAAGCCGTTAAAATTCTGATGCCTATGCTGGGGGTTTTGGTTCTTTTTATCAGTGGTGTCTCTTTTTATAATTATGGGGCCAGTGACACTTTTAACTTTATGTTCAGCTTTGATTTCTCCACCATTACTCAACATGGAGTTCTTGAGGCCGTGGGCCACGCCTTTTTTACACTGTCGCTTGGCCTGGGTTGTATGATAGTTTACGGCTCTTACCTACCAAAAGATGTGAGTCTTGTTCGAGCTGGAATTTGGATTACTATTTTAGATACTCTTATTGCTGTTATGGCGTGCTTTATGATGTACCCGATTATTTTTGGAACTAAGATGGAAGTTAATGAGTCTGCTGCCATTTTATTTACCACTCTTAGCGCCCAGTTTAACTCTCTGCCCGGTGGAAATATTATTGCGGCCCTATTCTACTTGTTGGTTGCCTTTGCGGCCCTGAGCTCTACCATTTCTCTACTTGAACCATTGGTTTCTTTCATTGATGAAACTTATAATATCCCTAGAAAGAAAGGAACCATCATTGGGGCCTTGCTCATTTGGGTTATTGGTATTTTTTGTGCTCTTGGAAATGGGGCCAGCGAATTTTTTACGAATATTGCTCTCATGGATAAGCTTGATTACTTAACCAGCAACTGGACTCTCCCTGTTGGTGGAATGCTTATTTCTTTATTTGCCGGATTCTTTGTCTCCCGTGAAGCGGTTAAGGCCGAGTTTACTGAAATTGAGCTAGCAAACTTCTACCCTATTTGGAACTTTTTTATCCGTTATATCAGCCCTTTATTTGTCTTTATCGTTATTCTTTATAAGCTAGGTGTGTTTTAGTCACCACCTAGCATTAAAAAATCAGTCAATTCTCTTTATGGGCCTATAAAGAGATTCAATTAGAGTTTTAACGTGCTATTTACTATACTCATGAAGTCATTAAAACCTTAGGAGGAAACGATGGATATTAATATTGGAATTGAACAAAAAGCACGTGAAGAAATTTCCAAAGGGCTAGGTCGTCTTTTAGCAGACTCTTATACTTTGTATTTAAAAACGCATAATTTTCATTGGAACGTAACAGGGCCGATGTTCCAAACTTTACATGTCATGTTTGAAGGGCATTACACAGAACTGGCCACTGCAGTGGATGTCATTGCAGAAAGAATTCGTTCTCTTGGAATGTATGCACCTGGAAGCTATAAAGAATTTTCAGAGCTCACTTCAATTAAAGAATCGGCCAGTGTTCCCAAAGCAGAAGAAATGGTTAAACAACTAGTAGAGGGCCATGAAGCGGTTATCAGGACAGCTCGCTCTATCTACAATATTGTCTCAGAAGTTGATGATGAGGCCACTTCGGATCTTCTCACTCAGAGGATTCAATTGCATGAAAAAACAGCTTGGATGCTTAGAAGTTTAATTAGCTAATATAAAAAAAAGGGGGGCTCAGATCAGATCACTCCCTCTCTTTTTTTATTTTATATGTTTTTGTATCTTTCCCGTAATCTTGTGTTTCAATACTTTTACTAATGTCTTTAATTTTGCGAATAATCTCAGCAATGAGCTTTAAGGATTCGTCTAATTGAAGTAGCCTTTTTTCTCCACCTTTCCTTTTATATAAGCTTAAATTCCCTATGGCCACAGTAAGGGGGTTATTTATTTCATGATTATAGGTTGCAATCATAGAGTTAATTGAATCAATTTCTTTGTTTTTTATTTCAAGATCATGCATTTTTCGAAGCATAAGTTGAGTTTTTAATCGCGCCTGTAAGACAACTTGATTCACTGGTTTAGTAATATAATCAGAGGCCCCAAACTCAAAGGCCTGAACGACTTCAGAGCTTTCACTTTTTGATGAGACCATAATAATAGGTAAAGAAAGTGAGGAGTAATACTCTCTTAAAGTTTTAAGCGCATCAATACCACATACTTCCGGCATCATAATATCAAGCAAAACTAATTGAATATCATTTGTTTGAACAAACTCAAGAATTCCAACAGCACTAGCTAATTCAATCGCTTCGTGCCCTTGTTTTTTCACCAAACCTGCAAGCATTTTTCTTGTTATTTGATCATCATCGACTATTAAAATACTCTTTTTCATTCTCAAAACTTGATCGCCTTAAGATTTTTTTCTAATTCATTTAATTGCTTTGAAAGATTATTTAGCAGCTTAAGCGTTTGTTCATTAAGCTTTTTACTTGCTCCCGCTTTTTCCAATTCATAGGCCGTCTGCTTAGCTTCCATGGCATAGAAGTTAGCAACCCCACCTTTGATAGAATGGGCCACTCGTTCAAACTCTATATAATTTTTTTTAGAGTAACTCTCTTCCAGTTCAGAAATTTGACCTTTATAAATCTGGCCAAATGTTTTAACCAATTGAGTGAATAATTCAAAATCATCATCAAAATGTTCTTTGAGTTTTGCTACATCAACTCCCGCACCCATGACTCCACCTCCGCTGTTCACAGTATAACTTATCTTTATGAGAGATATGTTTAAAATATCTTAACTGCGCTAAATTATAGGCTGCCCCTAAACTATTTTTTTTGAAACCCTGGAATGGGTATGTTCGCGAATTTTGTGACTTTTACCACAGGAGTGTCAACAGAACCTGTCACATTATATTCCTGTTCAAAAAGCTTACCTATAGTGTGCTTGGAAAGCTCTCTCAAACCAGGAATCCAGGCCAGTGCAAAGACCGCGGGGTTGGCCAAAGCCACAGCACTGTAAAGCCCATAAGTTTTCATCAGCCCAGTTAGATTAAGCGAAAGCACTACATCGAGGTTCACATTTTTATCGGAAGTATTATAACTGCCGGTTGCATTCATATCCATCGCCGCAGTAGTGGCCACGAAGTTTTTAGTAGAAAAAACCTGCTTATTCTGGGTGACTTCACCCTGAAGCTTGTCTATTTTAATTGCTTTTGAATCATTCTCAAAAATATTAAAGGTGAGGTAGTTAAGAAATTGTCTCAACCTTGATTTTTGGGCCTTCATTTTTAAATCTTTAACATCAATTTTGATATTACTTGTCACTCCCATTACATCAAACTCAGAAATATCTCCCCGCCACTGAGAGCGGTATTCAATATGGCCATCCCCTTTTTCCACTGAATCAGATAACCCTATTTTATTAATGCCCATTCCAAAGTTATGCACTTCTATCTTACAAATGGCATTGGAGTTATACTCAATATCTGAAAGCCAAGTCAGCTCGCAATCTCTTAAAGAAAATTCATCACCAAAGGCCGAAACTTTCTCCCAAACAAATCCTTTTTCAATGGGAAGCCTGGTGGCGCCAACATTTCTAAAAACTTTTCCATTATAATCAATATATTTGGCATTTACTCTTAGTGGAGGAAAAACCAATTTTTTAACTGGCCTATTCTGGAGTCTTGATTTTGTTATATACTCAGGCAAAATGGCCTTTTCAATATTAATAGTATTTTCTCCCTTTCCTACTAAATAGGTCATGGCCAAAGGATAAGAGAAAAATTCCATTTTCTTTTGGTCTGCGGTGAGTATAAATTCATCTTGAAATAAAAAGCCTGTAATCTTTGAACGGGTTAGACCTTTTTCATTAAAAGTAACACCACCATCCAAATGGCTTAATTCATAATTAGAGTCATAAAAACTAATGAGACTATCTGGTTTGAATAATAGAGTTCCCACCAGCCTGGTTTTTTTTGCATGAAAAATAGGAATATCAAGAGCTATTTGGGCCTCAAAAGATTTTTTTAAATTAACCATCCCTCCCACAAAAGAGAGCTCATCCCAAACCGGTGAGTGTTGCAAATATTCTGAAGCGTATTTTCCTTGGAAGGCCAGCAAACTTCTCACATCTAAATTAGCTTGCTCTCCATAGAGCTTGGTACCAATGACAACCGCTCTTTGGATTCCTACACCTTGAGTATGGCCTTGATGAATGGTGGCCGTTGCTGAATCATTTTTAATTTTTAAATTTGTTTTTATCTCCTGTAATTGTGGCCAATCAGGTGAAAAATTAATATCAAGTTTATCTATTTCAAACTCTCCTGTAATATCATAATTGTCCTGAGCACTTCTTTTCACAATATTAAGATATCCTCTCTCCAATGAGCCTTTAACCACAATTTCTTTCATCTGCCTTATCATCTGTGACTCAGGAAACATGGCTGAAGCTTCTTGCAGCAGCTTATGAAAATATGTATTTTTAAAATAAATATAGACTTGTTTGACTTGCTCTTCTTCATCACTGGCGGGGATTCGAAAATGGCCTTTGAGAGAAAAGTCTCGCCCTTCAAAAGAATAATTTTTACTTGAAAGGGCCATTTCATCTTGCAACAGATCGATATGGCCATTTAGAAATATCCTATCATTCAGAACAAAGGAAAGAGAACAATCAATACCACTAATACCTGGAATAATTTTTGTTTTAATATTTGAGAATTTTATCTCGCCTTTAGATTTTTTAATCGTAAGTGAAACATCTGAAATGAGAATATCAGTAGTCATCTTACTTATTTTTTCAATGACTTCTTTCATATTAGTATTTTTTGTCGTATTAGATTGGGTTTGGTCTTGCACATCAGACAAAGACATTTCGTACTTAAATCCTTTTAAGGAGAAAAAAGAAAGAATTACATCACGCTTCAAAACACTTCTTATAACATCAAGACCAACATCAACTTGCTTAAAATGCAATCCTTCATTAAGAAAAGAAAAATCATAAAATCTTAGCGAGGGGCCCTGCAAAGTCCACTTAATTCCTATTTCGTTGAGCTGAATTTTGGAGCTTAACTCTTCTGACAATTTGCTCTCAATAAGCTCGGAATTATTTTTTACCCATATAGGTAGCAGCAGACCTGTCGCAAAAAAAAGGGTAAATAAAATAGATAATAGAAATGTGGCCTTTTTTCTTCTCATTACCTCTATTCTAAAGAATAATTCCCTCTTCTACTACAAGCACATTCCTTATATCAGAGTAAACTCCTCCCCTTTCAGTTTTTTTGCCTGCTTGTTGAGACTCCTGACTAAGTAGACAATAGAGAGATGAGACTCTTGCTGACAGTTATATTCATGGTTCTTTTTCTTAGCAATAATGCCAGAGCATGGTTTCATGTGGAGCCCATTTGGGCCGTGAGCAAAGGAACTTACAAAGAAGGAACTAATACAGGTACTTACGAAAATCAATCTCAAGGACTCAGGCTTGCCTATACTGGAAGCTATTTTTTTATGGGAGCAGATAGCAGTTTTGGAAAAGCCAAATTTGATGAGAGTTTTTTAAGTGAAGGTACTAGACATCTTTACTCGAATATTAATTTAGGAGTTATTGCAGGGCTTAAGTTCCGATGGTTGCGTATTTATTATGCTTACAATGCGAGTTACTTAAGAAAAAAAGAGCAAAATGCAACCAAGAGAACCTACTATGGAGATGTTTATAAACTTGGAATTGGTATTAATCTGATTTGGCGCCTTCACCTTAATTATGAAAATATAAGATCCATTTACGATGAGTATGAAGAAGACAGGGCCCCCACTCTCAAAATTTCGCCATTTGATCTCAAAAGTGATTTAATTTCATTAAGCTTAGTACTTAAATTTTAAAACCCTATATGCATTCAAGGAGGAAGATTATGAATGATAAAAGATTCTGGGGAAGTGTCTTTATGGTTTGGGCCATTATTTGGTTAACAGATTGGTTTTTTCACGGTGTTTGGATGGCCTCATGGTATCAGCAAACGGCTGAGCTTTGGCGACCAATGGAAGAGATGCACAGAACAATGTGGGCCATGTGGGTAGGAAACTTTGTTTTTGCTTGGGCCTATGTATGGATCTTCACTAAAGGCATCGACAAAAAAAATCCATGGCACCAAGCCTTTCGTTATTCATTGGCCATTTTTCTCATTGCCTCAGTTCCAAAGAACCTCGCGACTTGGGCCATTTCACCTTATCCAACAGATCTTATTTTTCGTTGGATTTTTATTGAAGCCGTACAAGTTTTCTTATGTGGCTTCTGTTTAACTTGGGCCTATAAAGCTAAAATTAATTGGTCTCACGCTTAAAGATATCTGGCCTACAACTGTAGGCCATTTTTTAAAACCTAAGTTCTAAAGCAAGCGAGTGATTGGTAATAATGGGAGTTAAAATATTATTGAGCTTCAGTGACCAAGATTTCCCTCGAATAAGGTGAACACTCCACTCAATTCCCAAGATAGGAACGAATTCTAAGCCTAAAATATCCACTGAAACTAAATCGACTCTATCAAATCCAGGAGGTGTATTGACCGCATTGGCGTCCCAATTTTCCTGCTTAAAACTATAACCTCCGGCCACTAATCCAAATTCATGATATTCATAGCGAGCGAAGGTATAACCATAAAAAAATCCTGTAATGGAAGAGCAAATAGAGTCCTCTCCTTGCATAACTGTAACTGAATGGTCATTGATTCCAAGTCGTGCATAATAGATCCGGTTAAAGATAATTCCCGTATCATTCCATTGATTACAATAATATTTTTTTGAATTAGTGATATGAGGCGTGACTCCACCTGCACCAAGCATAATGGTGGTTACCCCCCATGAATATGAGGTCATACAAAATAACAGCAAAAGCCATCGCATTTTAATCGGCCTTTTCAACACTCTCTGATAATATTTTAAGATGAAAAACTAGAATAAACCGACTGAGGGAGAAATATTCCACTTCACTCCAAAAACAGCAGTAAAATCAGTTTCTTTAAGGTCTGAACTGAAAGTACCGCCACCCATGGTGATGGCCACACTACTTACTGGCTTATAAATAAAACTTAGCACAGTTAATTTTGCCCTCTTATTTGTATCTCGGGTTTCACTGTACATATTAAGCACAAAGGTCGTCCACTTGTCACTTAAGGATGTACCCAAAATCACCCTTCTGGTATCAATATCCTCGCCTTCTCGATTTAAGGCCAGGGCATGCACTGGAGTAATAAAAGCTCTATCATGAACTTCAGGTGTCCACTTCTCTCTCATCTGGTCTACATTTAAGAAAAAACCACCGCCACCCAAAGTTAAATTAACCGCGTAGAAAGACTTCGTAAATTTTTGAGAACATTTATAGGTGACACAGTCAAAGTCAGGGTGCTTATCACTTAAGTCAGCAGCTTCTTTTCCGGCCCTAACTCCCAAAATAGAGACGGGAAAAAATTCAATTTGTCCTTTAACTGAAGAAAACTTTCCAATGGCCGTTCCCGTAATTGAAGGCCTAAGAAACCCGTACCAGGGTTTCTTGTTATCATCACCCCAAAAAACAAGTCCATAGCCCAAAGTTCCACGGGCAGCCGCCACCAGTGGATATGATCTGCCAAGAGTTTCAAAATTAAAATCAAAGCGACTCTTGGCAACAGCACTGGAGCAAACCACTAGAGTTAAGGCCACTAACTTAAATTTATTCATCCCATAAATATCCCATAGCTTTGGGCCACTTATCAAGTCAGAAAGCTAATGAAAGGTCTTTGGGAAATATTATTTATTTAGAATAGAATGCAGTTATTACACCCTCTTGGGCATTTTTTTTGAGTTCTCATCTCAGTTTTTCTCTACTTTTGTCGATAAGAGGTTACCTATGAGTAGTAAGCTAGATTTTAAATCTTTGAGACCAAAACTTGTCGAATGCAACCTTTTCGAAGGTGAACGCAATATCGTTTTGGAAGATACGAAATCCCAAGGGCAAGTGGTTCTGCCACTTGAATATGCAAAAATCATTGAACTCTTTGATGGAGAAAATACGGTTAAAGAGATTAGCTCCATTCTTTACGAGCAAGAGGGTGCCGTTAGCTTTAACTCCATTATTACAACTATCAGACTTTTACAAGAAGCTCACTTGGTGGAAGGAATCGATGGCCAATTTGAGAGTGTCAAAGAGGAGAAAAGTCCTCATGAGCAAAAGCCATCTATTCTCATTCGCTCTTTCCTTGAGTTTAAACTTTTAAATCAGATGAGATTCCCTTGGAGCAATGATACTCTCTACTATGTTTTTGCCGGCGTGATCGTCTCTATGGTGCTCATGAAAACTCAGTCTCATGTTTTTAGTTTCAATATGGCCCGGTTTTTGAAATCATCAACGGGATACGTTGAAGCGATCCCAAGGCTCGTTATCTTAAGTTCAATCCTTCTTTCCATGAAGGCCATTATCCAAGGGATACTGCTGCTATTTTCCACCGGAATGTTCTATGGCCCCTATTTGAAAGTGAATTTATACTCTGTTTTTTTAGGAATTAATGATAACTCTATTTACTCTCACCCTAAAAAAGATGTGATCATAAGTTATGGGGTTATCTCTTCGGTACTCTTTCTTTTCACAACAATTGTAGCGGGCCAGGTTTTTCCACAGAGCCCTTATTTAAATGACTTAAAAATTCTAGCACTTGTCCTCTCTTTTATTGAAATGAATCCTTATCGAAAAAGTGAGATGACGAGGCTGTTTAATTTTTTCTATGCTGAAGATCAACTAAAAAGTATTACACCCTACTTAAAAAATTGTTCATTAACCGGAATTCTGGAAAAATCAGAAAGCAAGCTTGGTGATGAAATCAGATATGTGGTTTATTCAATACTGGCCTTCTCTTGGGCCATTGGATTCTCCCTTTTTAGTATTGATCTGTTAGTTAAAAATTTTCCAGGGCTTATGTTTCAAGTCCAAATGGGAGCAATGGAAAGTAAAATTTCAGCTCTCGTTGTTATGGGAGCACTAGGGTTTCTGTTTGGTTACCTTTCTATCGATCTCTTCCATACTATTTTAAATAATGTCATTTCTCCTATGTTCGTTCCTTTAATGAAACTTAAAAGCAAGTCATCAAAAATTACTCAAAAAGATGTTTCAATGGAGGATATTAAGAAAAATTTAAGTGAACATATGCTCTTTAATCAGTTATCAGAGCACACGATTGATTTTCTTATTGAAAATTCAAAATTAAAAAAGGTTCCTAAAGGTACTCACTTAATTCTCCAAGGAGATACAGGACGTGATGTATTCTTTATCGTTGATGGTGAAGTTGATATTAATGTACGAGATAAAAGTACTGGACGAGTAAAGCATATTGTCACCTTAGGTGAGAAAACCGTTATTGGAGAAATGGCCATTTTGGAAGCCTGTACTCGAACAGCTAATGCCACTTCCATGAGTGATGTTGTTTATCTTGAATTTAATGAATTTGTTTTTGAAGCACTTTTAAACAAAGATGAATTTCAAGAAGATGTTGATAAATTAAAAAAACGTATTGAGATTTCTCAATTTGTTTCTTCTGCTAATCTTTTTAAAGATTTTCCACCAGAAGTCATGAATCTTTTTGTTGAAGCAGGTGATTTGGTTCTATTCCCTGCTAATCATAATATTGTGGATGAAGGAGAATCTGATAAAACCTTCTATCTACTTATAAAAGGCACTGTTGATATTCTTAAAGAAGGACAAAAAATTGCGGCCTTAAACCAAGGAGACTTCTTTGGAGAAGTGGCCCTTATTGCCAATGTCCCAAGAACCGCAACGGTAAGAACGCTCGAGGATAGCCTCTTTCTTTTTATTGAAGATAAAAAATTCTGGGATATTCTCTCTGAAAATATTGAACTCGCTATGTATATTGAAAGCGTAGGTCGAAGTCGAATGGAGGATGCCGCATGATAGGTCGCCTCTTTCGTCTTGCCATTAAAATCCTGCCTATTATTACCTT
>CAYGUN010000015.1:0-6384 GCA_964353025.1 uncultured Bacteriovoracaceae bacterium | reverse complement strand
CTGGTGCCCAATGAAGACGTGACTAATGTGAAAATTATGAGCTCAGGACCTGATAAGAAATTGATGACTAAAGATGATATCTTGGTTGATTTTAACATTAAACGCAATAACCGAACTCAGCATCTTGCCCGTAATCGCAATGCTGCTAGCAATAGTGCGGTCATGCCAGGGATTGATCCCAGTGAGTATGATCAGTATGGTTACGACAGAGATGGTCTTGATCGTGAAGGTTATGATAAAGATGGCTTTGATAGGCACGGAATTCATCGAGATGAAAAAAATATGTATGAAGAGTACTAATTAAAAAAGACAGTCTTCGTTTTCAATAATACTGGTCGGACTATAACTTTCATCTTCCAATAAAAATAATTTTAAATAGCAATAACCTTGCTCAAGGACTTCAATTCCTTCAATTTTCTTTCTTCCATTTAAAAAATCTAATGTTCTATTTAAACGAGAAAAATCACCATCCCAATAATACAATAGACTAAAATCTGTTCCTAAGTTCTTTCCACTCACAATAACCACAAAGCCTTTATCTAATGCTGTTATTTCCTTGATTCCATATCCTTTAGTACCTAGTTCGAGAGGCTGATTATAGTACCTTATTCTATCGCTAAATAAAGTGGACGCATCAATTTTAAGCACATAAGTTTTGCCATTCACATTAGGAGTTCTATGCCCTACAACAAGCTCTCCATCTTTATAGGCCAAAGCTTCTATATTAACTCCATTATCTTGGATATTTTTTTTGAAATACTCTTTAAGATAACTATCGTTCTCATAAATACTTTTAAGCGTTGCTTTTTTCACTTCAACTTTACTTAACTCTTCATTGTACTTTATTTGGTAAATGCCAAAATAGCCTTCATTATACTTCTTCCCTTTGGAAACAGAGTGCGACCCGGCCGTATAATAACCCTCTTTGTAAGCGGCCAAAGATTCAAGATCAAGATTAGAGTATTCCTGGTCTAAAACAACACTACCTAAAACTTGGAAATGATTTGAATTTTTCTTAAGAAAAGTTATTTGATTTCCTTCATCGGCCACAACTGCACAAATCTCTTTAGTATGACAGGCAAGATCGCTCAACTCAGTTGATTGAGGTAAAACGCCCTTTATTGGAAAGCTCGTAGCAAAAGTGATTGATGTAAATAAAGCAAGCAGAAGCACCATGTTAATTACCTATCAAGTGAATCATATTGTTGTCAATTAAGTGCTGACCGGGTCTGGGATGAAGAGATAACTTTTTCATAGTACGAGCGACTTTTCCCGCATCAACTGGCCAAAAAGACAAAAAAGGCCTGGAAATGGGGTTTAACTTATTAAAAAGACTGACTCCTAACTTTTCCAAAGGACGACTCTCCTGCCTGTCACCGACTAAGGCCGATGGCCTAAAAATATAAAGGGAGTCAAAACTCATGCTTCTTGCGAACTGCTCTATCTCCCCTTTAACCCTTAAGTACGTTCCCGGAAACTTCTCACCGGCCCCGAAAGAGCTCATAAGGGCCATGTGTGGTATTTCTGCCTGCCGCGCCTTAATGAGAAGGGTCTGCATGAAGTGATTCTCAACTTCTTCAAATTTTTTGGCCGAACCTGCTTTTTTAGCAGTCGTACCGAAACATGAAATCAAGCAGTCTACCTGCATGTCACTAAAGTCCAATTCATCCACTTCTTGGAAAAGTATATTTTGAAACTTAGGTGAATCTTTCTTTAATTCGCGTCTAGTGGGAGCTATCACCAAATCAACCTGCTCATCACTTAAAAGCTCATCTAATAAAAGTGAACCCGTTAATCCAGTTGCTCCAATAAGTAATATGTTTTTTACCATGATTGTTGTATCTCGGTTATTTGCTCGTTCAGTGTGACATAATCATAGAGATAACCAATACCAAAAAGTCCCGCTGTTAATAAATAGATAAGCCCCGTCCAAACCTTACCCATATAGAAGCGGTGTAATCCCAAAACTCCAAAAAAAGTCAGCAGTGTCCAGGCGATATTATAATTAATGGCCCCTTCCTTATATTTATAATTACACTCTTTATCCATACTAGGGATAAAGAAGAAATCCACAATCCAACCAATGCCAAGCAGTCCTAATGTAAAAAAATAAACGGTTCCGGAGATGGCCTTACCGTAATAAAACCTGTGTGCCCCCATAAAACCAAAAAACCAGAGTAAATAACCTACAAAGAGACTGTGGGTATCATTTGGGAAGTAAACCTTTTCTAGCGCTTTATCATTCATAGTATAAGCTATACAATAAAATGAAACTCATTGAAAGCGAGTATTAAATGAAAATTCTCATACTGCTACTGGCCGTAGGCTCAAGCTTTGGTTCCATCGACTTATCCAAGATAAAATTACCCAAAGGTTTTCGCATTCAAATCGCAGCTGAAAAAGTCAAAAATGCCAGGCAGATGGCCATCTCTGACAAAGGGGTTCTTTTTGTGGGAACCAAAGAAGAAGGCAGTGTCTACGCACTGGAGGATAAAAATAAAGACGGTGTTTTTGAAACCAAGCATACACTAGCAAAAGATCTCTATATGCCAAACGCAGTTGCGTATAAAGGTGGAGATCTCTATATTGCAGAAATTAATAAAATTTCAAAAATAAAAGATGTTCATGCTCAACTGGGAAAAAACTATATTAAAATCGGGCGTGAAATTATTTTTGATAAACTACCTGCCATTCGTCACCATGGTTGGAAATATATCGCCTTCGGACCAAAGGGATTACTCTACATCCCTATTGGTGCCCCTTGTAATATTTGCCTTAAAGACGATAAGCAGTTTGCGACCATCCATACTCTTAATCTTAAAACTGGAGTATTTAGGGTCTATGCTGAAGGCGTTCGAAACTCAGTTGGTATGGACTGGCATCCAACCACAAATGAATTGTGGTTTACTGATAATGGACGGGATTTATTAGGAGATGATAAACCAGATTGTGAACTGAATAAGGCGACAGAGAGAGGCCAACACTTTGGTTACCCTTTTTATCATGGCAAAGGTCTTCTTGATCCAACCTTGGGCCATAAAAAGCCTAAAGACTTTAAGTACGTCGCCCCCCAAATGGAAATGGGAGCTCACGTGGCGCCCTTGGGCCTCAAGTTTTATAATGGTAAAATGTTTCCCGAGCGCTACCGTAAGGGCTTTTTTGTGGCCCAGCATGGTTCATGGAATCGTTCTAAAAAATCAGGCTATAACATCACTTATGTTAGGCTCAATAAAAGTGGAACCAAAGCGATTCGCAAGCAAATTTTTATTGAAGGTTTTATGCGAGGTGAGGAAACTTTTGGCAGACCCGTTGATATTGTGATTGATAAAGATGGAAGTTTACTAATTTCAGATGATTATGCGAATAATATTTATCGAGTGACTTATTCTCAATAAATTTAACTATTTTTATAATAAAAATGATAAAGCAAAATCTTAATAGCTCAACTAGCAGACTTTTTAGAGTTCTCTTTTTTCTCAAGAACTTGATTAAGCCAAGTCTTAATAAGTGCCTGTCTATTGATACCTAATCTTTTAGCTTCTTCGTCAAGACGATCAAGCATCCAAATAGGAAAATCAACATTCACCCTTTTAATAGGATTATCAATATCGATGAACTCACTTATATCTTCACCATCATCAAATTTTTTATCTAATTCTATGTCTTTAATCTTCTTGGCCATAATAGTATTTCCTTTCATTATCCTGACTCTTCTTACAGAGATAATTCTGATCTTAGAGTTTCTCGTTGTATAAATAGCTGCCCATAATTTTTCGTTATATAAAGCAAAGTGAAAAAATCTAGGCTCCCCTAATACTTTCCTTGCTGGATAGCTTATTCCAAAAGGATCAAGCCAAAGATTCTGAGCTTCATAAAAACTAATCCCATGCTTTCCTTCATTCAACTTACTTTTATCTTGATCCCACTCAAACACATATCCCATACACACTCAATATACCATAGATATACATGACAAGCATCTACTTTCAGTATCTCTATGTAAATTCAATAATTTAAGATTTCTTAAGATAAATATAATAGAATAAAATCTCACACAACAGCCCTAAGTTTAAGGCCCAAGAAAGAGAGGCCACACCTGAGACCTGATAGAAGATACACCCTACTGCAATCCCAATAATAAGCAAGTTGGAGACCCAAGCAGCACGACCAATAATGGGAGTATTTCCACTCCAAATAAGCTCCCCTTGCAGTACATTTTGCAATGTTGTCAGCAGAGGGAAAATCAAAAAAGAAGAAAGCGCCCTAGTGACCTGAGGGTAGAGTTCACTAATATTTCCCATACTGTAATGAATGAGTGTTTGCCCAAAAGGAGTATAAATAAGTCCCATTAAAATCAAAGAGAAAGCAAAACCAACACTTAAAATAAACCAAGAGATCTCATCCTTAGAATAGCTTTCTTTGTGAGCGATATACACCTGTTGAACCATTCTGGTGCCATTGGAGACAACGGTAATCAACCCCCAAACCACCGGCCACACAATCAGTGAAGTATGAGAATCGATGGCGCGACCTAAAAGAAAAACCAGTAGTGCTCTGGTTCCCCAAATGACAATCATTGAAATGGCCAAAGGGAAATAGTATTTAATAATAGATTTATAATTTTGAGGTAAATTCTCTTTCCTTCTTTCCATTGTCTCGGAGAAAAGCCCTTTTTTAATAGACCAGATGGTGACGTAAAGAGATTCAGCAATAATTCCCACCAACAAAGAGGAGACAGCACAAAGAATACCACTCCACCCTAGCTGCATTCCAACAAGAGGAAGTCCAATAACAAAAACGAGTCTCACCAGACTCGCACTTGCTACCACATAATTTTTTTTATTTTGAATGAGTAGACCTTGAAAATAGCGACGCCAGCCAATGATAAAGGGCCACAAAAAAATCATGCCAATAATTTTTCTCGTTTCATTGGAAATTTCAATCTGAATTGAGAAAATATCAGAGGCCACAAAATGAAAAATATCAGGCAGTCCTAAAACTAAAAAGATGGCCGCTAAAATAAGGGAGAAGATTAAAGTAAATTTTAATAGCAGTTTTGATGAGCGCCCATCTTTGGCCAGCGCATTTGAAGCATGCAAAATCATAATGATGGGACTTTCAAAGAAGACGGCCAAATTTTTGGCCACACCAACCGAGGCGATACTCAAGTCTGCTTGAGGGAGTTTGGCCATAGCAAAATTTCTGACAGGTTCACCAAAGGCCATGGCCATATCGGTAAGTGAAAGGGGAATAAATTCTTTCCAAAGCTCTATAAGACTAGAGGTTAAACTCTTCGAAGAATTTTTCGCATCCGGTATATTTGTGCTCATGAATATGCTCTATTTGCTCTTTTATCTGTTCATCATCCAATAGACTTACCTTATTTTGCATAAGCCACTCTTCATTATAGAAAGTATCTAAGTATCTATACCCACTATCAGAACTAATAAGGCAGATCTTTTTATCCTTAAGTTCTAAATCCCTAATCCCCTTGTAAGCTGCTGCGAGAACAGAGCCAGAAGAAGCCCCCAAAAAAAGCCCTTCTTCAGCGCAAAGTTTATAGCAAAGAGAGAAACTTAACTCATCACTCACGCTATAGGCCCTATCAAGTAGTGTCCAGTTGAAGGCCGGTGGTTTGAAAGAAAGCCCCAGTCCCGTCATTTTATAAGGATGACGATTAGAGGTAAAAACACCAGAGCCCTTAACATCCACCGCCCAAATTTGAGTCTGAGGGTACTTATTTTTAAAAAAGTTTGAAAGCCCAGCTAATTGCCCCGCCGTACTCACTCCAATCACAATAACATCAGGAGCGCCATTAAAAGCAGTTTCAATTTCCAAGTCCGTCGTATGAAAATGCACATCTGCAGTATCAGGATTAAGATTTAGGCAAGCGTACCAACTAGTTGGAGTCTGTCTCTCTAGGTCTCAAGCAAATTTAATCCGGGCCAATTGCATGGAACCGGCCTCATCCATATACTCTTCACTTATTTGCACCGCTTCTGCTCCATAGAGCTCGATTAATCTTTTCATTGTCTGAGAGGTTTTCTTATCGATGACAATCTTAACCTTAAAGCCCATGGCCTTACCAATCACCGCAAAAGCAATCCCAAGGTTTCCGGAGCTTGATTCAATAATAGTTCCACCAGACTTGAGGTCCCCTTTTCTTAAGGCCTCATGAATAAGGTAAATAGCATTTTTATCTTTAATACTGCCACCAGGATTGGTGTGCTCTAGCTTAAATATAAGCTCGTTATGGCCTTGGATTTCATCAAATAGGCCACTATTTATAAAAGTGCTTGAACCCACAAGGTCCAACACTGATTTCGCAATTTTCTCTCTCATCTTCTCTCGTTAAACAAGGTGTTTGGCATATCAAACACCCCT
>CAYGUN010000014.1:1529-19596 GCA_964353025.1 uncultured Bacteriovoracaceae bacterium | reverse complement strand
CTACTTTTTCAAGATAAAAAGAATGAGATCGAGTCAATCTACAAACCGTCGACTCAATCATCAGCAGCATGAGAAAATATTTTATTAAAACGATAACCTACACTTCGAACGGTTTCAAACATCTGATCAGAAAATTTTTGTCGTAATTGTAAGATATGCGTATCAACAGTTCTGGTTGATGGATAGTTCTCAAAGCCCCAAACTTTATTAAGTAGCTCATCCCTCGAATAGGCCCTGCCTGGATTTCCTGCTAATAATGCAAGGAGATCAAATTCCATCTTAGTTAAAACAACGGGATTTCCCTCGTATAAGACATCTCTAGTTGAAAGATCTATTTCAAGATCTTTCCCTCGAATTTTTTGCTCAACAATAGGTTGCTTCTTTGTCCTTAATTGAACTCGAAGTCTTGCGACTAATTCTCTCGGTTCAAAAGGCTTTGTCATATAGTCATTAGCACCTGTTTCAAGCCCAAGAACCTTATCAATCAGCTCATTTCTTGCTGTAAGCATTATAACTGGTGTTAAAATCCCTTCGGCCCTAATTTTTCTTAAAAAATCAATTCCTTGGCCATCAGGCAACATCCAATCCAAAATAACGAGATTAATCCTTTCATTTAATTCTTTCGATGCCACATCTAAACTTTGTGCATGTGTAACAGCAAAGCCTTCTTTTTCTAAAAACTTCTTAAGACTTACGCCTAAGTTTTCGTCATCCTCAACTAGTAATAATCTTTTCATTTTTTATCCTTAAGTAAAATTGTAAAAACTGTTGGTTTTTTATTAAAACTAAACTCTGCTTTCATATCAGCTAACACTTTTTTTACAATGTTTAGACCGAGACCGGAGCCTTCGCTTTTCTTACCTTTTACAAATTCTTGAGTTAAATTTGCTAAGCTCTCAAAGTCACACTCTCCAGCATCTTCAACTTCTATTTTTAAATTTTTATTGTTTGTCACTGTAGTTCTCACCTTTATTGGTTTCTCTCCATGATTTATTGCATTTTCTACTAAGTTTTTTAAACAAATCGAAAACCAATACTCATCCAAGACAAAACCTCTATCCTCTACCAGAGGAATAATTTCAATATCATCTGAATAAGGAGAGAGAACATAACTTAAAAATTCATTCATTGATTCAACTAATCTCGGATTAAAAGTGATCAAGCTTTTGGCCTGGTCGAGCTTAAGGTAGTTTCGGCTTGCTTCAACTAGACGATGAAGTCTATGTATATCTGAAGATAACCGCAGTATTAATTCTTGTGATTCCTCATCTGAGTTTTTAAATTTTTGCTGGGCCTCTTCAGCCAGAAGCAGCAAGCTTGTTACAGGCGTTCTAAACTCATGACTTAGAACCTGTAAAGCGAGCCTTCTACGATTATCTTCTAACCTTTGATTTCTTAGCTTCGTATAGAGTAAGTGAATAAGAAGAATGATAATTAATAATGAACCAGTAAAAACAAAAATATTTCTTTTGCTGGTTAACCCTATCAGATGAACAACATTGAAGTTCCAACAAAGGTTCCCATCTTTAAAAAAGCATCTCTTATCTTTTTTATATTTTTTGACAACATAGGGAGTCTTTTCGATATAACTCAAAAAGTCACTTGTTTTATAAATCTTATATTCGAGATCGAAAAAAACAAAAATATCTCTATTTTTTTCAAGGTAGTAATCATTGGTTATAAGATTGTTTACCCCTTTAATAACCCCTGTTAAAACATCTTCGTCTAATTGCCCTAGAACTTTAAAAAAACTAGGAAGACTCTTAGTCATCTGAATTCTTTTAAATTCAGATAAGTGAAAATATTGAAAATTTTTCTCTATCCATTTTCTCGTATTATATGGAGCTTGGTTATTGACGTACGCAAGATAGGCGTAGCTTTGTCCTGATGGATGAACAAATGGAGGAGAAGAGAAAAAAACCTTTGGCAAACGTTTCCTGCGTCCACATCGATACTCCTCCCATAAGATCACTTTTTCATAGTTAGAAGAATCTGTAATATTATAAATATCTTTAAAACAATTCTCGTTAGAGCTGTACAAAACATTACTACTCAAAACCCCCCTTGCTCCTAAATGGGCAATAGGCTTAATTAATTCTAAATGTTCTCGACTAGAATAGAGAGAGTTAAAATTAATAATTAACTCAGGTGAGTGATTTATTCTAAATTCTTTTTTCGCGTTCTTTATTTGAGCAATATCCTCATTCGTAACAACTAAGTTACCTTGAATAAATAGAGCATAATAACCAGTAACAAAGGCCATTGTGATAGTGATGAAAATTAGTAGCAGAATATTTCTCATATCTTTCATAAATACCAAGAGAAGTTAGTTTTAGTGTCAGAGGAGTGTCAAATAAAGCACAATCAAACACATAATAAAAAAGGGCCCTTATGAGGCCCTTTTTACACTCTAAAATTATAAATTTCTATTTTGCTTTTGCATATTCAGAAGCTGCATAGTCCCAATTAGCTAAATTCCAGAAGGCCTGGATATAATCAGGGCGCTTATTTTGGTACTTTAGGTAATAAGCATGTTCCCACACATCAAGACCTAGAATGGGTGTTCCACGTTTTGATTCAGAGTTCATTAATGGGTTGTCTTGATTTGCTGTGGAAGTAATCTCTAGCTCACCAAAGCCGTTAACTATTAACCAGGCAAAACCTGAACCAAATTGAGTAGCTGCTGCGTTAGAGAATTCTTCTTTAAATTTATCTAAAGTACCCCATTTGGCCTTAATAGCATCGCCTAACTCACCCTTTGGCTCTCCTCCTCCCTTTGGGGATAAGCTTTTCCAAAAGATAATATGGTTATAATAACCACCACCGTTATTTCTCACGCCAGCTGGGTGAGAAGTAATATTTCCAAAAATTTCTTCTAGTGATTTAGAACCTAAATCAGTTCCTTCAATAGCTGCCATAAACTTAGTGTAATAGCCATTATGATGCTTGCTGTAATGAAGCTCCATTGTTTGTGCGTCAATATGAGGCTCAAGTGCGTCATAAGAATAAGGTAGTTCAGGGAATGTAAAACTCATATGTTTCTCCTTTGTTAAATAGTTAAAGATGTGACCTGTTGGAGCATACTTTGTACAAAAAAACAGGTCAACATTTAGTTCATTTTATACTCCAATAAATAAGGCATGTCAGTTCAATATCGCTAAATACCTGATAGGATTTATCTATTAGAGGTTTTTTTTTCCCTCTCAGCGCTCCTTAATTTTTTCTTTCAACAATTCCCCCAGCTTACCGTAGAGATCCATGATGGATTTATATAAGAAAAAACACATTCCGCTTCACTTTGTTATCACCTCACAACCACGTAAGGTCTATGACTTAGAAGATGGCCATATCAATAGCGTTTTCTGGTTAAGAAATAAGAGAAGAGATATTAGTGGATATCTTGACTGGATTAATCTGGAAAATCAGCCAAAAACCTTTGTTATTAGTAATGCCCTTGAAGACAAAATCATTGATGATTTTTTTAATGGCTTTTCCCATGATTATGATGATTTTAGAAAAGGTCAAATAAAGCTTAAGGAAGAAGTTATCGAGCTTTTAAAAATGGTTACTATATTAAACCCTAAAAGACATCTTGAAGTTAACTTCATCACAAATGCTGATGAAAATTTGGAGTTCGGTTACTCTGAATCTGAGATTAATCTCGTGTGCTCCTACATGGGGTCAGGAATAGATTGGAAAGAATGCCAGGAGAATAGCATTGTTTGTGAAAGGACTCTATCTCCATTTGATGTGGCCATTTTTAAAGGTGCAAATTATCCAGGAAGTCTTTCTCCATTGGAATTCAAACTAAGAAAAGAAGCAAATTTTACAATTCATATCAGATCATATTTAGCAGAACACTAAGAAACTTTCTTTAAAAACCTTTGATAAAAATCTCGTTTTTCAGGATAGAGATTAGAAGCATCTTCTATAATTTCTTCTATCGCACTTCCCTTACGTCCCATGTTGATAGAAGATTCAATGCAAATGGAGTAGAGCTCAGGTGTTTTAAACCCACTGTTAATTAACCCGAGGCCATTGGTTAATGCTTGGTTAAAATCTTCTTCAAATAAAATGAGATGTAATTTAATAACAAGAAAATCGTTATCCATTCTTCCATCATTTTCTATCTGAGTAATCACTTTTTTAATAATAGTATAACCACTAATTTCAACTAAAAGGCCTAAAGAGACCTGTAATATATTTTTGTCTTCACAACTAAAATCTATCGCTTTGGAAAGATACTCTTGGGCCTTTTCTACTTTGTTATTTTGAATAAAAATCTTGGAGCTCACAATAAGACCTGCTGCGATTTGCTTACTCACAATAGGATTCCTGTCTTCTAGTTCTAGGAATACGTTGCAAAGATGCTCTAGGTCTGAAAAATGCTCATTCAGTATTGCAACCTTTACAAAGCTTGGTATTCTCACCGGATTAAGAGGAAAATTTTCGACAATATTTTGCATAACATCGTATGCCGCTTCAAACTCTCTTCTTTCAAAGAGAACATCAAATAATAAGCAAGAGAGTTTGTAGTGTTTTTCTGGACCTTCACTACCTTGAACTAATGCCATTGCAGCTTGCTCTAAGTTTCCTTTCTTATAATTAACCAATCCTTCAAGATAAAAAGTTTCAGTACTAACACCTTCAGATTCTTTTAAAGTCTCGAGGTTTTCAAAAGCTTCATTAAATTTCTCTATTGATATCAACTCTTTTATTTTTTGAGTTGTTTCTTCTGTTAAACTCGGTGCAATTTTTTTATCGCAAATCGACAAGAAAGATTTTTCTAATTCAGTGTATGAAAGTGGTTTGGTTAAAAAAATCTCAACCTCTTCATCTAAGCATTTGTATTCTACATTTTGTGATTTATTCTCTGATATAATGGCAAAGATTACACTTAAACGATTCGGGTATTCTTTCTTGTGTTCCATCAATAAATCTAGACCATATTTTTTTTCAATGCTAATTTGATCGTCTTCAGCTCTCGTATCTAATTTATATTCACTAATAATAATTTGATGTTTTTTTAGTTTGAAAAGCTCCACTGCTTCATAGTAATTATTGACCATATCAATGCCATCAGACTTTGTTCCCAAATTCCCTAATAGCTTTCGAACCATGACTCTTGCATTTTGAAAGGGGGATACAATAAGACATTTTTTATCTTCAAAAAATGTCTTCACATGAATATTTCCAGGTGCATTTGCATCAAATTCTTTCATAGCTTCTTATCGACTAATTGTGCGAAAACTAAAAGAAAACCGAACCATAAGTAAAATGTATTTAACTCACTAGCTTTAAGACATTATTTCCAATAGAACTGGCTTGGGCCAAGACAGAGGTTCCGGCCTCTCTGACTATAGTACCTCTTGTTGTATCAGCAGTGACCTGTGCATAGTCAGTATCTCTAATTCTTGAATTTGCGGCAGATTGGCTTTCTTCGAATACATAAAGATTATTGGCACTACTGGAAAGTCTTGTTTGCATAGAACCAAGGTCGGCCCTTTTCTTTGTGAGTTTTGTAATAGCATTATCTATCACGCTTAGTGATTGCTGAGCATTTTTCTTCTCTGTGACCTTTAGCCCGTCAAGATTTAAGGAATCAAGTGTCACATTAGTCTGTGAAGAATCAAAAGAAATTCTACTTGCATCAGAGTGATTTACATCAACTTGAAAATCAAATTTGTTTCCGGAGCCGTCCAAAAGTTTTGCCCCATTATAACTGGTGGACTCAGCAATCCTTTGAACTTCATTCTTAAGCTGTTGGTACTCCATATCCGTCATCTGCCTCTCTGAGTTACCAACAGTATCAGAAGCTGTTTGAATGGAAAGCTCACGAAGCCTGGTCATGATATTGCCAATTTCGCTAATTCCGCCTTCAGCTACCTGGAGCATAGAAACACTTTCTGAAGCGTTTCTTTTTGCTTGCCTGGCACTTCGAACAACAGATTTAATCTTCTCACTGATGGCCAAACCAGCAGCATCATCCGCAGCTTTATTAATACGCTCACCTGAGCTTAATTTAACATAATCATTCTCAAGATCCTTATTGGTCTTGGACAAACTTCTTTGCGAAGCAAGTGCTGGAATGTTTGTGTTTACTCTAAAACCCATAAAGTATATTTCCCCATACACTTTTCGGGCCGAAATTTGAAAAATTTAAGATGCTTTGACTCAACTATTCTTTCTTACTGGTTTTATTAGAGCATCCGACTGCCTACCTCAGGTATCATTAGCAGCAGAGATGCGCGGGGCATCAAATGTAATAACTACAGGCTTTACTTCCATTTGCAAAAATCAATGAAGATGTTTTGCTGCTTATGATATTTAAAATTAGCTTGAGTGAGACCAGGCAAGTGGGGAAATATGAAGTTTTTAATATCTGTTTTAGCAACCATCGTAACTTTGACTAGCGGAGTAATCATTTTATTAAATCCATTTTGGTGGACTAAAAATAAAATTAATAGCTTCTCCAAGGTAAATCTTAATTGGTCTAAAAAAACTTCATTCCTTTATCGCCTTGATATTCTTTTTCAAAACATTTTTGGATATGAAAATAAACTTTTACGACATTCTTGGATAAAAAAAATTGAAAGTGAATACCTTCAAAAACAATTCTCAGGCCCTCGGGTGGCACTGCCTGAGTTTGATTGGAACAATCGCCCATTAAAAGAATTTGAAACTAATTATAGATTAAAGCAACACCCTGTTGTTCTAAGAAACTATCTTGCAAAAGATGAAGATTACTCAAAATGGGATATTGATGAACTTATTGCTGAGTTTGGTAATGAAGAAGTCACCCTTACGTGTCCCGTATTTGATGGCTATCAGGGTAAGCTCAACGAAATTAATATTGATGGTGTTTATCTTCATAATTCAGAAATTCTTTTAAAAAAGCATCCAGAGCTTCATAAAAAGATGGGTTTTAATCTTATTGCAAGTGAATTGGCCAAAGACCTTATGTTTAGTGGGGTTGCTCAACTCTTTGCAGGAAGAAAGAAAACAGGAACCTGGTGGCATTGTGCTGGTGGCATGAATATTTTTTTAATGCTTGAAGGACAAAAAAAATGGAGTTTTATTGACCCTGAATTCTCCCCTCTCATGTTTCCAAAATCAGTAGGAACAGGTGCATCCGCTTACTATATTTCAGAGGCTGGCATTAGCTCAAACGTTTATAAAAACAATTTTGAAAAACTTTCATCTAAGGATAAAGACTCAATCAATGACTCACAAAAAAGTTTTATTTCTCCCAAGATGAAAGAACTATTTGAATCTGTAAGTCGATATGAAGTCGTTTTAAACCCCGGTGATGTTCTTCTGATTCCTGCTTGGTGGTGGCATGACGTTGAAAATATAACGGACTCAACTGTTGCAGTGGCAAGCCGTTGGTTTGACCCTTCTCGCCCCAAATTATCCAATACCATTTTTGACGTGGGTACAAGATTAAATCCAGACTTTTTTATGACCGCCATTGGCGCTGCCTTATCACAAACGTTGGTCAACAAAGACAGAACACTGAATTTGAAATCAACAAATCTGAAAGAGCATCTCACAATGAGAACTCGGGCCAACAATATGTCTAATTACGGGAAGGTTAATGAGGATATTAATCTTTATTATAAAAGGTTTGGCCTTGACCGGAATACTCTGCAAGAGCAAAATTTACATTCCTGATTGAAAGTTAATGAATTAAAGTCTTAATAAAAGAATCCAGACTTGAGCTAATAGGACCTGAGCTCGTATCAATCTGGACACTAGGATTTCCTATTTCAAACGGTGCATCCATTCCAGTTAAACCTTGGATTTTTCCTTCTTGATAAGATTTATAAATCCCTTTAGGGTCTCTTTTCATACAAGTTTCAATATCAGAATCAATAAAAACTAGTTGATGTTGCGTCTCTTTTAAAATTTGTGAAATCATTTTTCTTTGGGCAATTAAAGGAGTGATAAAGCTTGCGATAACAATAACTCCCTTTTGTGCTAAGAATTTTGCCATTTCGGCCATTCTTCTTAAATTTTCGGTTCTATCTTCTTCAGAAAACCCTAGATCTTTATTAAGAGTTTTTCTTAAGCTGTCTCCATCCAGAATAATAGCGAATCGTTTTTCAGAAAAAAAGTATTTACATAACTCATTGGCCAGAGTTGATTTACCACTACCACTTAGACCATAAAGCCAATAGACTTGACCTTCTTGCTTTAAGAATTTCTCATAGTCTGTCTGTGATAAATTAAAATCAAATTCTACTAACATTGTAAAATCATTCCACCGGCAACCGTATCATTGGTTTGCTCATCAATAAGTACAAAAGATCCTGTTTCTTTATTTTTATTATATTCATCACAAATAAGAGGCTGGCTTGTTCTTAAGGTAATGCGTCCTATATCATTAAGACTTAGTGTCTTGTCCTCAGACTTATGAAGATCACGAATATCTACTTTGTAATCAATATTCTTCACGATGCAACGGTTAAAGCGAGTTGTGTGACGAATTAGGTATTTTTTCTTTAAGTTCAGAGGTTGCTGACTAAACCAACAAAGCATTGCTTCTACATCTTGAGTCACTTTAGGTTGGTTATTGGCCTTAACAATCATATCGCCTCGAGAGATATCAAATTCATCTTCCAAGGTCATAACAACAGACATTGTGGGGAAAGCTTCTTCTATTCTTTCTTCATCATAACTTGCTATATTTTTAATTTTAGTCGTAAAGCCTGAAGGTAAAATAGTCACATCATCGCCTGGCTTAAAAACTCCACCAGAAATCTGCCCTGCATATCCTCTGAAGTCATGAAATTCCTCTGACAGAGGTCTTATGACTCGTTGTACGGGAAATCTTGCTTCTACATAATTATGAGATGTTCCTATATAGAGATTCTCTAATCTATTTAAAAGAGCCGGGCCTTGGTACCAAGGCATTTGAGTCGTTTTGTTAACAATATTATCTCCCTGTAAAGCAGAGACTGGAATGATATCTAAATTAGATAAAGAAAAACGCGAAACAAATTCTAAAAATTCATCACGAATTCCTCTATAAACTTCTTCTGAGTAATCAACTAAATCCATCTTGTTAAGGCACAATATAAAGTGCTTTACGTTTAATAAAGAAGCTAAGAAAGTATGCCTCTTAGTTTGCTCTGTTATCCCATTTCTTGCATCAATGATAACAACCGCAACATCAACATTAGTACAACCAGTAAACATATTACGGTTATACTGAAAATGCCCCGGGCAATCAGCCACAATAAACTTTCTCTCAGGAGTTGAAAAATATCTATAAGCAACATCAATAGTAATTCCTTGTTCTCTTTCAGCTTTCAAGCCGTCGGTAAATAAGGCAAGATTTGTAGTGGCATCCCCCCTGCTTTCACTTGATTTGCGAAGTTCTTCTAACTGGTCGTCTTTAATTGAATCCGAATCTAAAAACATGCGACCAATGAGGGTACTTTTCCCGTCATCAACGCTTCCAATAACAGCTAATCTGAGTAGTTCTATATGTTTACTCATTAGAAATATCCTTCTTTTTTTCTATCTTCCATGGCGGTCTCTGATCTCTTATCATCCATGCGAAGACCACGCTCCGATATGCGAGAGGCTTCAACTTCCCTAATCACTTCTTCAACATTTGATGCTGTTGAGCGAATTGCTCCTGTGCAAGTGATGTCACCAATGGTTCTAAAGCGAACTTGCTCAACAGTAGTTTTTTCTGTTTCTTTGATTGGTCTAACATCAGAACTTGCGTAAAGTACTCCCTCTCTATTATAGATTTCTCTAGTGTGAGCAAAGTATAAATTAGGAAGTTCTATATTGCGGTAACTGATATAATTCCATACATCAAGTTCGGTCCAATTATTAAGAGGGAATACTCTGAAATGTTCTCCTTCATTTTTTCGATAATTAAACAAATTCCACAACTCAGGTCTTTGCTCTTTCGGATTCCACTCTCCAAATTCATTTCGAAAAGAGAAAAACCTCTCTTTGGCACGTGCTTTTTCTTCATCACGTCGTGCCCCACCAATAAGAGCATCAAACTTATGTTTTTCTAAAGTTTCTAAAAGGGTGATACTTTGAATTCTATTGCGAGAAAAATGAACTCCCATTGGTTCATCATTTGCCAAACCACTTTGTATTGATTCCTCAACAGAGCCTACAATTAAATCAAGATCATATTTTTTAGCAAACTCATCCCTAAAGGCGATGGTTTCCATGAAATTATGTCCGGTATCAATATGCACAATTTTAAAAGGAATTTTCGCCGGCCAAAAAGCTCTTACTGCTAATTCCACTAGTAAAATAGAGTCTTTCCCACCTGAAAACAAAATAGCAGGGTTTTTAAAGCCTTCTGCTATCTCCCTCATAATAGAGATGGATTCTGCTTCTAAGTAATCGAGGAAATTTAGCCTATATCTCATAACGAGGCTTCTCCAATGTCTGAAATTTGGCTTATCTCTTCTATTTCAAGATCTTGATTTAGCAGTTTATGGAGGGCCACAACTTTCCCCCTCGCTCCATTAATTGATTTTTGAAACTGAGCAAAAGCTTCAATCGCACGGTCAAGCTCTTCATAAGTATGAGTGGCCATAACGGAACAGCGAATAAGGGCCTGCCCATCGGCTACCGCAGGATAAACCACTGGAGTAACAAATACATTATGCTTTAATAAATCATTGCTTATTTTAAGGGCCTTTTTGTCATCACCTATAAAAACAGGAACAATACAAGTCTCAGAATTCATCGTATCAAAGCCAAGTGCTTCAAAACCTTTTTTCAAATAGAGTGATTTCTTTCTCACTTCTTCAACCAATTCAGGTTGCTCAACTAAAATATTTAAAGACTCAAAGGCAGCTGCTGTATTGGCAGGCGATAAAGCAGCAGAAAACATAAAAGTTTTACTCTTATGCTTTATCCAATCAATGACATCTCGAGGTCCACAAACAAACCCACCTTGACTGGCAAATGTTTTTGAAAATGTTCCCATTAATAAATCTGGTTTTACTCTATGGTGAGAGCTTGTTCCACGCCCACCCAATCCGATTGTTCCCAATGCATGAGCTTCATCTAAATATGTCCGTGCATTATATTTATTTGCGAGATATTGAATTTGATCAAACTTAGCGATACTACCATTCATGGAGAAAACACCGTCTGTCACAATAAGCTTCCCAGCACTTTTGGGCACTGATTTAAGCTTCTCTTCTAAATCTTTCATATCGTGATGTTTATAGACAATCGTTTTTGCTTTTGAGAGCTTGCAACCTTCAATAATACAGGCATGGTTGTCTTCATCTGAGAAAATATATTCACCTTCTCCTGTGATAGACTCAAGAACGCCTTGATTAGTCATAAAGCCTGTTGCAAAAATAAGAGCACTTTCAAAACCTAAGAAGCTTGCAAGTTTTTGCTCAAGCTCTGCGTGAAGTTGCAGGTTTCCGTTGAGAAAACGTGAGCCTGTACAACCTGTTCCCCATTTATCAATGGCATCTTTAGCTGCATCCATGACTCTTTGGTTATGAGTCAGCCCTAGATAATTATTAGAGCCAAGCATGATAAGTTCACGGCCTTCAAACTGCACAGTATTTCCGTTTGTCCCTTCAAGTTCTCTCAGAAAGGGATAGAACCCAAATTTCTTAAGGAAACCTACTAACTTTAAACCTTTTGCTTTTTTGAATAAGTCCAAAATATCACCTATTTTCGTTTGTTAAATCAAACACTACCTTAATAACCTGTCCTTGCTTTTTGTTCATTGACATTTGCAAGGCTTGTTTAAAATCTTCAATTTTATATTTTTGTGTCACTAGTTTTTCTATTTTCAAACTTGGAAGAAGTTTAGTCACAATATCATAAACTTCTTTTTTCATTCCATCACGAGGGTCGATGACCGTTCGTGACATACAAGTGCCAACTAAGTTAATTTCTCTAAACCATAGAGGAGTTGCATCAACACTAGATAAATCATGGCCCGTTGCTACCAAGATAACGCTACCTTTGGTTTTACACATTCGAAGAGAGTCATCAAGAGTCCCTGGAGATCCTACACAGTCAAAGACAGCATCCACTCCACCTTGAACAACAGGTTTTCCAAGGCTCACTTTTAGTAACTTGCTCTCCGTAAGCGTTGCAAACTTAGCTAAAAAATCTCCACCCGTCGTGATGATTTCATCAGCACCAAGCTCTAACGCCATCTTTCCTTGAAATCCATAACGGTAACCCACAATAACTTTCCAAGGAAGTTCTAATGCCCTAATAGCAACGATGGCCAGAAGCCCAATGGTCCCTGCTCCATAGATAAATATTGTTTTTGGTTCTTTTTTTCCATTAGCATATTCTGCAATTGGTTGAATCACAGAGCTTAATGGGTCCGCCAAAACGGCCTTCTCTAAAGATATTGCTGTATCTATTTTCTTCACTTGAGACTGATGTGCTTGGTAGAACTCTGACCATCCTCCACCTGTTGCTTTATGATAGCCAAGACTTATTCCGGCCCCTAGTCCACCTTGCTCTTCAAAATGCTCACATAAAGCATCAAATCCATTCGCACATTGGGAGCAAAGCTCTCTTTCGTGAACTCGACACCCCATCACAGGGTTTACAATGACTCTGTCCCCAACTTTTAAATCTTGAACACCTGAACCCATCTCGACAATTTCTGAAACATTTTCATGGCCCATAACAAAAGGAAAACTTGCATAGGGCTCCATAGAAAAAGACTCATTACCTTTGAGCATGTTTTGATCTGAGCCACAAATTCCACTTAAAAGGGAGCGCAACTTCACCCAATTAGGACTATTAAGTTTTGGTTCAACTAATTGCTTATTCAATTTTAGACTGGGAAAAATAACCGGCAACTTTCCTCGAGCTAAACTATTGTAAACACGAGAAAAGATATATTTAGGAATGGATAATCTGTATTCAAGTCCCTGCATAATGCTACCTCGCAGCAACAGTATATGAATTTTTACACTGAAGCTATGACAAGGTGGATAATGTGAAAAAACTTCTATAAGTTTGATTCCAATGAAAGTGGTAGAAGTTAAAAATTCACGCGACTATAAAAAATTTTTAGATTTTCCTAAAAAACTTTACTTCGACATTCTAAAGACAACGAAATTCATCATGCCATTGAAGCTTATTACCCGCATAACTATTGGAAGTTACAAGGCAAAATCAAAAACTCTCATTATCGTAGAAGAAAATGGAGATGTCTTAGCTCGGTTAGGGGCCAAAGTTCACAAATATCAAGGACAAATCCATCTCCATATAGGATTTTTCGAATGTGTTCCAGATAGACCTGATATCGCTCAGGCCATGTTTGACTATGTACATGCCAAGCATCCAGAGCTTGAAATGACTGGGCCATACGGATTTAGAATGGAGGATCCTTATATGGGACTTTTAATCAAGGGATTTGAAATAGAACCATCTTTCATGATGGCCTATAACCCTGATTATTATAATGATTATTTCATTGACGCTGGCTTTAAACCAGTGATGGATGTTCTGGCCTATGACGTAATTGGAACAACAGAGATGCCTGATAATATGCGAGAGAAAAAAGATGAGTGTGAAGCTAAGGGTTTTAATATCCGTTACATGAATCCTAAAAAAATGAAACAAGAAGTGAGAACTATAGCAAAAATTTTCAATGACTCCCTGTCTGATAATTGGGGCTTTGAAGAGCTGATTGATGAACAAGTCAAAGAAATGTATTTAATGTTTAAATTTTTCATCAATCCTGAAGTTGTGGCCTTTACTCAAAAAGATGGAGAGGATGTTGGTTGCCTTATTATGCTCCCCAATTTCAATCCTCTTATTCAAAAAACTAAAGGTGGTATTACCCCTTCTCTTTTATGGGACATTCTAACCAAAAAGAAAAAAATTGATTCCTGTCGAGGTTATGCTTTAGGAGTTAAAAAGAAATTTCATGGAAATGGATTAGGAAGCTTTTTAGTTTGGCACAGTTGGTACCGCTCAACCCGACATGCAGGGTTTAAAAAAGGAGAGATCTCTTGGATTCTCTCTCACAATGATTCAATGAATAACCTAGTAGGACAAATGCAAGGTGAGCCAAATAAAACTTATAGGATTTTTAATAAAAAAGCACTTACCGCAAAGTTGTAGAGATGGAAAATACTAGAGATATTGTTTTATTTAAAAATAAATACCTTAATGAGTTAAGTCGAACTCATCCATTAGTTCCTATTTCAATTGCCATTCCTGTTGTTGTTGTTATGTTTTACAAGAGCTTACAGTCAGAACTTAATGGGATTGAAATAACACTACTGCTTTTGACTGGAGCACTTTACTGGTCACTGTTTGAATATGCTCTCCACCGTTTTATTTTTCATTATGAATCAAAAAATCCTTTTATTAAAAATACTATTTATATTGCTCATGGTAATCATCATGATGATCCTACTGATAAGTATCGAAGTTTAATGCCACCAATTCCTGCTATCTTTTACGGAGTTGTTGTTTGGGCAATACTACGATTCTTTTTATCAAGTGAGACTGCCATGCCTATCATGATAGGCTTTATCATTAGCTACCAAGCCTATGATTATCTCCATTACAGTTTTCATCAAGTTGAAATTGATAACAAACTTTGGCGAAAGATTAAGGCCAAACATCTTGCTCATCATAAAAAACACGATATTTACTTTGGTGTTTCTAATCACCTTTGGGACTATATTTTTAAAACAGGGAAGAAAAGATGAGTTTTATTGAATCAGAGAAACCCGATTTTCACTTTGAAAGAAAAAGAAATATACTGGCAAAGTATGGAAATGAGATTAAAAACCTCATTGGTAATAATCCTTACTCCCTCATTATTATTCTTGCCATTATCACTCTTCAATTTTCTATGGCCTATTTTTTACAAAAACAAAATATTCTCGTTATCCTCGCTGCGAGTTATCTAATTGGAGCTTTTTGTCATCATGCTCTCTATGTTTTCGTGCATGAGTGCGCTCACAATCTTGTTTTCAAGAAAACACTTCATAGTAAGCTTGTAGGAATTCTTTGTGATACAACTCTTGTGTTCCCTGGAGCTATGGCCTTTCGTCGTTACCATTTAATGCATCACCAGCATATGGGCGACTTCCAAGTTGATGCTGATATTTGTTCTGAGTTTGAGGCAAAACTGGTTGGAACAAATCCTGTAAAGAAAACTTTATGGATTTTTCTACTAGGAGTTTCCCAGGCCCTAAGACCCATGAGACTGAAAGTCGATGCTCCTTTTATGGATAAATGGATTTTCTTAAACCTCGTATGGGCCATTACTATCAATATTACTGCTTTTTATTTTCTGGGAATTAATGCTCTTATTTACTTTTTGGCTTCAACCATATTTGCTTTAGGCCTTCATCCACTTGGTGGACGCTGGATAGCAGAGCACTACCTTATTAATGATGATAATCAAGAAACATATTCGTACTATGGGCCCATAAACAAAGTGATGTTTAATATTGGTTATCATACTGAACACCATGACTTTATGACTATTCCATGGAGTAATCTACCCAAACTAAAAAAAGTCGCCCCTGATTTTTATAACAATCTTCATCATCATAAATCTTATACAGGACTGTTAATCCAGTTTATTAAGAATAAAAGAATGAGCCTTTTTAGTCGTGTAGTAAGAGAAGGTACTCTAAGCGTAAGAAGTGAGAGCAAAGTAGATAGAGAGAAAACCAAAGATTATCCAGGCCTCAATGGCATACATTCTTCTTTGGACGAAAAACTCGTGTGAAACCTCTTTAGCGTGTTTCCACATTGGTCCTTTGCTGCCTTTAACTTTATAAACAACAAAAACCATATATAGGGCACTTAAAAAACCCGTAATAAGGTTGAGATAAACAAAATAATGAAAAACGGTTTTAACTAGGTCCATATGAATCCTTTAGCTGACTTTACTTATACTCTAATCAACTATCGTCCGCAAGTGCGTTATATCCCTAGGGTTTTGGCCTACTACTTTAAATTCTCGCTATTTGAACCTTTCCGTTATTTAGAGAGAGCATTTTTAGGAAAAAAAATTCAAAATTATAAATTTGGAAAAGACCCTATTTTTATTTTGGGCTACTATCGCTCTGGTACAACTCATCTACAAGAAGTTCTGTTACAAGATAAACAATTTGGGTACCTAAATTTTTACCAAACTTTTTTTTCAACTGCTTTTAACTTTTCGGAGAAATTTCTTAAGCCTATTTGTAATGTTATTATTAAATCTACGGGTTTTAGACATCCTGCTCACAATATTCCTTTTCACTTTGCCCTTCCTGGAGAAGAAGACGTGGCCATGGTGTCATCCGCTTTTAAACTTTCTTCCAACTGGGGACAAGTCTATCCCAAGTATTTTAAACAAATCTTTAATCAAACTGTTTTTTTTGATGATGTTAGTGAGGAAAATTACAAGCTATTTAAAAAAGAATTTCGAGACTTAGTAGTTAGAATTTCTATGGCCAATAAAGATAAGCAGCTTCTGCTTAAAAGCCCCCCTCAAACGGCCAGAATCAAAATGATTAAAGAAGTTTTCCCTAACGCAAAATTCATTTATATAAGACGTAATCCATATCACGTTTATAAGTCTAATTTGAAACTATGGAAGTCTTTTTATGGTCAACACTTGCAGGAAATATCTCAAGAAGAAGTGAAAGAAAATATTTTTTGGAGCTATGACAAATCTCTTACTTATTATGAAGAAATGAAAAAAGAGCTTAAAGAAAATGAACTCTACGAGATTTCTTATGAAGATTTCTTAATGGCACCATTAGAAAAAACACGAGAGATTTATGAAAAGCTTGAATTACCTGGTTTCCAAGAATCCCAAATAAACTTTTCGACTTATATTAGTAAAAAGCATGGGCAAAACAGGGCCAGCTATCAGTTCCCAGAGGAACAATTACAAGAAATAGAGACAAGACTTAAGAAGTGGATTGAGCAAGGGAATTACTCAAGACCTTAAATTCGTAGTCAAAATGGATTTAACAAACTGAGGTAGAACAAACTTTTTTGAGATAACCATTCCAACAACAATAATAAGACTCATTAACAAACCAGCTCCTAATAACTTTTCATAAAGCTCCATCTGATGGACTTCATAAACATAGTAAAGCTGACCTGTCATTGAAGTGACAATTAAGCTTAGAGCAATCACCATCTCCATTGTGGTTAAGGATTGTGATTTATCTAAGATACTTTTTTCAATATACCCATAGCGAGCAAGATCTTCTGATAACTGCTCTGGCGTTTCAAATAAAATACTTAGTTTATTAAAAATCCCTTTCCTTCTCTTCATTACAAATAAAATTCTCTTGTAGTAGTTTGAATTCGCTTCTAGTGGGTCAAAATGATTAAACTTTCCTCTAATACCAATTTTAACTGGCTCAGTTCTATCTTCTTCAACGAATGTACCAAAAAGTTTATCCCAAATAACGAGCATCCCCCCGCAGTTCATATCAATATATTTATCATTCGTTCCATGGTGAACACGGTGAGTTGATGGGGTAATGAAAATATATTCAAGGAAGCCAAGTTTTCTACGAATAGTTCCGTTGTGGGCAAAAAATTGCACAAACATAACTCCCAGTTGAGCAATCACTAGTTGTTTAAGAGGAAACCCTAGAAAAGCCAGTGTTAGATAAAAAGGGAAAGTTCCAAAACGTCCGGTCCAACTTTGTCTTAAGGCCGAGCCATAATTATAATCATCTGCTTGGTGGTGAACTATATGAGTGGCAACTAAAATATTCACTCGGTGTGCTGCTCTATGTGCCACATAATAAATAAGATCGACCAGTAAAATTAAAATAACCCAATGAAGAGCAGTAAACCTCTCAATACTGAAGAGTGCGAAGTTTTCATACAAATAGTTATAAGAGAAAAGCATTAGTGAAATTGAAAAAACACCCGTTGTCTGCTGACCAACTCCTTGAGTGAGATTACTTAAAGTATCTTTTAAATTGTAAGTCCCCTTTTTTTTAATAAAGGAGTAGATAACCTCTGAAAGAACAATAACCACAAAAACTAGTGAAATGAAGACAATACCTTTTTCTCTCATAACTTTCTCTCTTTA
>CAYGUN010000014.1:0-1429 GCA_964353025.1 uncultured Bacteriovoracaceae bacterium | reverse complement strand
GGGCAGTGAGGGGCCACTCTTAACTGCTTCGCTCCTTCAATATCGACATCACAACCTGGAATATTGACGTAGTAATGATGAGGAATATTATGGCGAACTGACCATACATAATAATTGCCGCCAAGAAGAGTAAAACTAACCCAATACACAAATTTATTTGCCCATTCATATTTAGAAAAACAGCCATGAACAGCATCGTGGGCAATAACTGTTGCAATTGTATGCATTGAAATAATAGCACCAAGAACTAGTAAACCAATAACTGGTATTGAATGTGTTTGAAAAACGAGTTGATACCAACAAAAAGCAAATGAAAAATGAACGACAAGCGCCCTGGACCAAGACCACATACTTTCTTTTTTATCTTTTCCTGTAGACTTAAAATAGTCGTTAACTCTCGTATCAACAGCTTTCTTATAGGCATTCGATTTTTCATCGTCTTTATTGTACTTGATGCCCTTGAAGTTTCTGTTGACTCCCTTCATGTAAATAAGCATGACGCTCTCCAATCCTTTGCTTGTTATTCTCTATTAAGCTCTCGTAATATTTGTCGTAGTTTTCATGGTTTGTTCCAAAAAACCTATCGAAAAAATTAAACAAAATACCATAATTACAATGATAGTACTGGTGGTGCTGATTATGGTGGGCCACAAAATTTAAGACTTTATAAAGCCTCATCCGAATCATCCACTGTGGCATTATTTCAACTCCAAGGTGCCCTACTGTATTAATGGAACTCATATAAATTAAAAAAGCTACGTAACTTGATGGATGAATTTCAATGACAAAGCAAATTCCCACAAAGAAGAAACTTGAAACAAAGGCCTCCACAGGATGAAAAGCTAGGGCCGCAAATGGGGTTGGCCTTGAATTTTTGTGATGAACGTAATGAAATCTTTTGTAAAAAAAGTCTGTATGAAATAAGCGATGAGAAAAATAATAATAAACATCCCAATAAAGAATAAGAATTAAAGTCGTCAAAGCGATATAGCCGTAACCATGTTTATCTATGTTGAAGTAAACTTTTGTATACCCCATTTTTCCAAGCTTAAATAAGCAAGCAGAAACCAAGGCAATGACAACTACTGAAATAAGAGAATACTTAATTTCGTATTTAATCATATCCTTTGATGGCAATTTATTTTGAATAAAGCTCTTTTTCCATCTTTTGAAAGCAAACTGGTAAAAATATGAATAAGGGATTATTGAGAAAGCGAGGTAACGAAAAGTCATTGTCCCAACAAGACCTATCCAAAGAATAATAATATGTGATTCTAATAATTGCTGCATAGTCCCTCTCAGTGCTCTCACACACTCCGAGTACTATAGAATTTCAGTTATTAAATCACATTGATAAATGTTAAATTTGAAATAATTACAAAGAAAATTTGATAATGCCCCACAATTTATAGTGGTAGAACCACACGTT
>CAYGUN010000013.1:2072-22027 GCA_964353025.1 uncultured Bacteriovoracaceae bacterium | reverse complement strand
TTTTTTAGGCTTGAACTCAGATGCGAGTGTTAAAAGACTAAAAGGGGAGTCGCGTCCCATTAATAGTGAAGCGGACAGGAAGTTTGTTTTAGAGAATTTAAAGGCCATTGATTTTGTTGAAATCTTTGAAGAGGATACGCCACTTGAGCTGGTTAAAAAAGTCAGGCCAAGCGTACTTGTAAAAGGTGGAGACTGGTCAGTTGAGGAAATTGTGGGTTCCAAAGAGGTCCTTTCTTGGGGCGGAGAAGTAAAGTCATTAAATTTTATTGATGGTTTTTCTACAACAAATACTATAGAAAAAATCAAAAAATAGTATTTTATTTTCCTTTTAACTGCTTAATTTTAAAGAATACCTGATTTTTTTGTCTAATTTCATTGACGCAACTCTTAAGTATTTCCTGACTCTATCGATAAGGTATTTGACCAAGTAAATTCGTCGGGAATTGAACGGTTATTTTAAAGACCCCTAACGAGGAGTTAAAAATGGGCTTAAGAATTGCAACGAACGTGGCCTCGCAGGCCGCCATTAAGGACATCAGGCAAAATGGTAGTGAAGAAGGTGATACCTTCGCAAAACTATCGTCTGGTAAACGTATTAACAAGTCATCTGATGATGCTGCAGGTTTGGCAATTGCTAAGAAACTTGAAGCAGAAACAAGAGGACTAAGACAAGCAAATAGAAATGCGAATGATGGTATTTCTATGATTCAGGTTGCTGAAGGAGCGCTTGGTGAAACTCAAAACATTCTAACTAGATTGAGAGAGTTATCAATTCAAGCAGCATCAGACACTGTTGGTGAAAAAGAAAGAGGCTTTCTTGATTTAGAATACCAACAGTTAGTTCAGGAAGCGGATCGTATTGCTCAGTCTACAATGTATGCAGGAATTCCTTTAATTAAAGGTGATTCTGGAACAGGTGTAATGGACTTCCACGTAGGTGCATATGCTGGTGATGACAATAAAATTTCGTTTGATTCAGACTTAGTTAATGTAACTGCTTCAAACTTAGATATTGATGGAACTGGTATTGCTGATAAAGATGATGCAAACAGTGCTATGCCAAGTATTGATGATGCTCTTGAAGCTGTTTCAGGATTTAGAGCAGAACTTGGTTCAATTCAGTCTCGTCTGCAAGCATCTTCTAGAAACTTAGAAGTTACAGCAGTTAACGAAGATGCAGCTCGCTCAAGAATTGAAGATGTTGACTATGCTCAAGCAGCATCAAAAATGGCTTCAATTAATGTTCTGAAAAATGCTGGTATGGCAACACTTGCTCAGGCAAATAATATACCAAGATCAGCTCTAGGATTACTATCATAAAAAGAGGTTGTGAGAGGGGGCCTTTAATCCCCTCTCAATTTTTAAAAGAATAAGGCTAAAAAGATTTTAAAATATATGCTTTTGGAATGACCGAAAGGTTATTCTTCTTAAGCCCGACCCTCCTTGGGTGAAAACTCGGGGGGGGGCTTTTAAAAAAAAGGGGCCCATAAGTGAAATTTCAAAACATATCTGATAATAATAAAATAAATAATATTCTAACTAACTCAAAAAATGATTCTAAAGATATATATATATGGAAGCTAGCATCCTCCGGAAAAATAACATCAAAAATCTCTCTAAAAGCACTGCGTTTGCAAAGAGGTGAAATTGTATTTACACCCCTAGATGATAAAGACGAAAACTTTAAACTTATAATGTCAGGCAATGAGTTAGTTAACTTTTTCATTGTTGATGAAGTTTTATTGTTTCAATCTAGTTTGATTAGATTTGAATCACCCAATAGAGTAACAGTCGCATTTCCTGAAGTTGTGTCTATAATGGAAAGGCGAGATGATATTCGATTAAAAACTCCTGTAGGCTCAAGCTTTATCTTAAATTTTTCAATAGAAAGTACAAAAAATAAACTAACTAAAAATATAACTAAAGATATTTTTGATCTAAGTTTTGGAGGGGTGTCTTTTATTATTAATAAAATGGAAAAAGAGTATCTTGGTGTGGGGAATATTATTCAGGATTTAGTCTTAAATCTAGATAGTTTTAATATTAAAGCTAATGCAAAGGTAATTTCTATTGAAGAGCTCGGCTCTACACATTCAACAGATATTTACTATGAATGCTATAGAATTGGTCTCGAGTTCCAAAAACTCTCTCCTGAATATTCCAAGACAATAAAAGAGCTTGTTTTTAAATTAAACAAGAAAATAATTATTTAATAAATTCCATTTTCACTAAAACTTTCTTATATTTAAACTATGTCCATTTCAATAATATCAGACATTCATATTAAATCATCCAACGATGATGCGGATTTGATACTTAGGGCATTTTGCGAAAACTCCAAGGTACAAAATTCAGATCTCGTCATTTTCTTAGGAGATGTTTTCGATCTTTTAATAGGGCCACACGAGGAGTACTTCACGGAGTACCCATACTTTTTTAATACTTTAGATTCTCTTTTATCTGAAGGAAAAGAAGTTTTATATTTTGAAGGCAACCACGACTTACATCTGAAGAACTTGTTCAATATTCGCTATAGCGATTACTTAGATCAAAGTTTGAAATTAGTTCCAAATAACTTTATTAAGGAAGTAAATAATAAAAAAATATATTTTTCACATGGAGATGATTTAGATTTGGATAATTACTCTTATCAGATATATAAAAAAATTATCAATTCATCACTCTTGAAATTTATTTCAAATAAAATCCTAAGTTATAAGATGATAAAAGTATTAGGGAATAAGGCCTCTCAAACATCAAGAAAAAGAGGTGCTAAGGTTTATAATGAAAATAAAAACAAACAAAGTTTTAGAATAGGCGCAGAGAAAAAGATGAAAGAAGGGTTTGATATTGTTGTAGCAGGCCATAGTCATATCAAAGACTTGTATGAGACGAATGGATCTATTTATATTAATAATGGCTTTGCTTTAAAGGAAAAAACATTTGTTTACATAAATAATAAAGCAGAAGTTTTTTTTGAAAAGCTTTTTGACTAGTATTTAATTTCTAAACTTTTCGTCTTCCGTAATCAAATTTTTCTTTCAGTGTGTGATAATAAGTTCTTTCTGTATTTTTCACCAAAGAAACAGATTTTCTTTTTTCTTTAGTAATATAGACAATATCATCTTGGGTAATAGTGAAACCAAGCTGTCCATCAAGAGTTATACCAACATGATTAGATTCACTAAGAAGTCTGATTTTTATATCTGAACTTTCGGGAATAACCATTGGACGATGGGTGAGGCTATGTGGGCATATCGGGGTTAATATAATTCCCTTCACGTCAGGATGAACAATTGGCCCGCCTGCTGCAAGAGAGTAGGCAGTAGATCCTGTTGTTGAACTGAGAACGAGACCATCACCTGATAAGTTATAGATATGATCTTCATTAGATTCAATGCTAATGGTAAACATTCGCGCTATATTGTTTTTGCTTATAGAGATATCATTGAAAAAAGTGGCTTCAAATACAGTCTTTTCATCTCTTTCGACTTTTACATTAAATAATGACTTATTTATTATTTCGTATTTATTATTTAATACATCAGAAAGTGCTTCAAAAAACTCTGCTTTATTAAACTCAGTTATAAAGCCAAGGCGACCTAGGTTAACTCCAAAGATAGGAACTTTTCCTTTAGCGTATCGACAAACTCCAATCAAAGTTCCATCTCCACCCAATGAAATAATTAAATCAGAATGATCAAAAAGTTCGCTTTCATCAAGAAAGTGAAAATTCTTGAAGTTTTTTACTTTATATATTTTCTCTAATCTTTCAACTTCGCTACCCAAGAAGAAAACATCTTTTTTTCTCCTAATTAACCACCTGGTTAAGTTTGGAAGTAAGTTGGTGAAGTCAGATATGTTATCCGGTTTTAGAATTATTGAAATCTTTTTTGGTTTTTTCTTATTTGGCACGAAATCCTCTTTAATTACAATTTAGCATAGTATTGAGTGCAGCATCAAGATTTTCAAATGGTTTATTCAAGATAGGGCAATTGTATTCGCTTGCTTTAGATAAAACCTGGTGAGAATTATAGGCAGTCATTATAACGAATTTAGTACTTATTTCTTCTTGAGAGAACTTCTTCCTAGATTCTTCAATAATGTCAAAACCAGTAATATCCTGCAGCATTAGGTCGCAAATAATGCGATCAAATTCCTCTAATAATATGAGTTCAATCGCTAGTTTACCGCTTGATTGGGTTTTTACCACTGCCCCTCTTTTTTCCAAAAGCTTTTTGAGGGATTGCTGGATAAGAAGTTCATCTTCAATGATTAATATTTTCATTTCTATCTATTGGTAAGGTAAGTGTGAAGCTAATTCCTGGATTAGGCCTGTTTAATTTAATTGTAAGGTCTCCATTCATTTTTTTTGCCAAGTTTTTTGATATAGGTAGCCCAAGGCCTGTTCCATTTGGTTTTGTTGTGTAAAAGGGCTTAAAGATTTTTTCGATCTTATCCTCATTTATTCCTGGGCCATTATCTGAAATTATAATATTAACTCGATTATCTTTAATAAAGATATTCATTGTTATTTGTTTCATAGTATTAGCTTCTTGAGCTCTTAGAGCTTGAGCAGAATTAACGATGAGATTAAAAAGAATCTGTACAAGCCACGTAGGATTAATTTTCATTCCAAAATTTTCATCTATAAGCTTTTGATAATTAACATTTTTTTCAATCCCTCTCGTTTCACTTTTTGTAAGGGTCAAGGATTCATCAATTATTTTTCTGAGAAATACATTTTTTTCTACACTTAGGTTTTGATATAAGTTTGAGAAATTTTCTATGATTAATTGACATCTAAGAACATTATTATGAACTTCATCAAAAAGCTCTTCGTTTTCAGTATGCTTAAACTCCCCTTTGAGTAGTTCACTTGCAAGGCCTAGCCCGAATAAAGGATTACTTAATTCATGCCTAAGAGTGTTAAGTAATTCTCCTAATAGTGAAATTCTTTGAAAATGAAAAAGATCGGAAGTGTGTGTTTCTTCATCCTTGTGAGTGTAGAGAGTAATTGAATAAAGTTTATCAAAATTAAAATTTTCTACATTAATAAGCTGTTCACTGTTTTTCACATTTTTATATGAATAATTTTTAAAGATAACTTCATTGTTTTTAAAAATTTGTAATGGGAAAGGATATTCATACAAGCACTGGATGAGCGTTATTATTTTTACATTAACTGTTTCATGCTGAAGCAATCCATTTAAAATGGGACCAATGTTTTTAGTAAAACTTGAGAAATATGAGAGCTCTTCCTTTGCAGGTTCAAGAAAGTCATTCCTTGAAAGGACTAGTACAATATTATGATTATGTAGAGAAACCTCTTTTGCTAAGAAGGTTCCAAGAAAACTTATATCAGCAGGAGCTACTTGCTCACGGGTAAAAGATTTGTTTTTGCTTTTCTTTACAATATTATAAAGTTTATTAAAATCACCTATTTTAATTTTTGTCTTTGTTGTTTTATTAAGTTTTCTAGAATTAAAACAAAAACAGTTAGAACTTCCTTTTTCATGAATAAGCAAATGAGCAGAAAGGTAATCCTTGAAATGGGTGAGATTTAAGAATTCTTCTGTAAAGTCTTGTATTGAGTTACAATCAACAAGAAGTTTTTCTAGTGATTCTTTTTTTTTCTTCCAAAAGACAATTTCATTTTGATTTGTTTGATTTGATGGAAGTTCACAATATAGGTCGAGCAATTTCTGATTGTTTTTATTAGAAGATTTGATACTGTTTACATAGTAATTAAGCTCATCTTCAGAAATATGAGTGCTTTTTAAGAGACTTTGATTTTCGACAAAACTAAGATCTTCCATTGAGAGAGATTATCGTTAAGCTCATACTCGAGCAAGTCACAAAGCATGAAATAATCTTGCTTCTTATAAGCTGAAAGGATGGCCTTAAATATACAAAGTAGATTAAATTGTAACTCTTTGAAATCCTTTACCAGTGCTTTTTCAAAAGAAGAAACTTGGTTTAGAGAGTTAATAAAAAGTATAAAATTATGGATACCATCCACAACTTCTTCTAGTGATTGAAAAGTATGAGAGGTGTCAGATTTAAGGATTTGAATACTTTCATTATTTTTCTCAATAATTCTATTTAAATATTTCTGGGTCGCCAAAACGGAGTCAGATACAAATGCATCAATATCTTGATTGATGATATCCGCTAGAGATTCCTCTATGAGCAAGGGAGATGTCTTTGCGCTCTTAAAACCTTCGTGAATTATTTTACTCATATCATGACTCAACTATTTTCTCGTCGTTTTTATCGTGCCTACTCTCTTCGACTTTGTTAACTTGCATTGCTAGTTCATATAGTACAGAAACAGCATTCTGGGCATTGTTAAAGATAATCAATGAAGATTTTGCAATCTCTAAAGGCCCATCTCCCTGTATATTTGATATCGAAACAAAGAAAAAGTCTATGATGGGAGCTAGAAGTGGGTGTCCTTGCCTAATAATTCTTGTTAACTCGTTGATTTCATTTATTTTTTTAAAATTAGCACGTATTAAGTTGAGATCTTTATTCGACTCAATATCCTCCATGAGCTGTTTTGAAAAAGTTGCACCAAAACGATAGAGCTCATAAAGTCCTGTTATTCCATCAATAACACCTTTTAGTTCCTTTTTTGTTTTACTGGAAATTTGAGGTGTATTAGAGCTTAGTTCAACATCTGATAATACAAAACTCCACATAATTTTATAAAAAGTTTTAAAAAGTGAATTTATATTTGGCTTAGTTGTAGTGAGCTCTTCAAGTTCAAGCTCTCCATGACCTGGGTCATAAGATTTATATATATTAATACCTTCTAGGTTAAATAAGGAGATGGAGTTCTTTATTGAATCATAAGATATTTCAGAAGAGTTTAAACTCAAATTCACAATATCACAGACAGCACGGTAAGAAACTTGTCCATGACAAGGAAGTAGTTCACATTTCCTTGATGGTTGGCAAGGAAAGCATGTTATTGCAGGCGATATATTGATTGCATTTTCTTGGTAAGGTGTTGTCTCGTGAGGTCTTACTGTGCCAAGAGAAATGGTAATCGAAGGGGTTTGGGCCTCAGCTGCCAAGTGTCCAACCATTGAATCATGGCCAACAAATAGACGAGAGGATTCCAGTTGTTGGTAAAGTTCTTTTATATCTCGATTTCCAACGTTATATTCAATTCTGCTTTGATATTTCTCTAGAACTTTACTTTCTTTAAAATATTGAATTTGATCAATATCTTCTTTTCCACCAACGACTGAAATTTTATAGTCGTTAAAGTTTTTTAGAATGTGATAAAAAACTTCAATCCATTTAGAGTGTCCCCATTTTTTTCTAGCTTGAGATGCAAATGGGTGGATAACTATTGTATTATTTAATTCGAGAGTTTTAGGTCTTTTATCATTTTTAATGAAAGAAACACCTAGGATTTTTTTAAAAAGATCAACGATATTATAAGGGTTACTAGTCCCACGCATTACGTTGGAAAAGATGTATTGGCTCCAAACATCTTCAACAATTAATTGAGATTTTGAATTACGCATAAGGCCTATCTTTTGTTCGGCCTCAATTAAATGTGCCATATAAGAAGACGATTTTGAAAAGGATAGATTTATGAGAAGGTTAAATTTCTCACTTGAAACTTTCTTAATAAAGGATTCAACCTGCGATGATGTTTTTTTGATATCCTTCTTTCCTTCATAAGAAAAAAAGTTTTTTGTTTCAAACTTATAAATACGATGAAATGTCTTTTTAAGAAGGAAATCTAAAGGCTCTGCAAATTTCTTTCTAGCTATCAAGACAATCTCATAATCGGGATAGTTTTGTCTTAAAATATGACAAGCCTGAGTCGTTTGAATCAAGTCACCAAATCGTGTAGTTTGCAATATTGCTATTTTTTTGGGTTGAGTTTTTGTCATGCTTCCTCTTCAATCAGTGATGATAAGAGAAGAATATAAGTTTCTGATTCATCAAGTTCTTTGTTTTGATCTAATTTACTTTGGATATTGGCCAATGCCAGATGCATTTCTTCCTTGAATTCCACGATATTATCCTCCTGATAATATGTTAATTAGAGACTAGGCCTATTTGTAGTAGGCTGATCTTTAATATCAATGTCATTTAAAATACCATTAATGACATTTAAGCTATTCTTGAGCTCAAATAAACTTTTCTCAAGAAACTTGAGATTGCTTGAAAAGTCATTACTTGAAATTTGCTCGACTGTTGCTCGAAAATGTAATATTGCAATTTGACCAATCGATTCAATTTCTGAATGGGCCAATAGCTTTTCATAACTTATTAAAAACTTAGTAATATTTTTATTTGAATTTTTTGCTTCCTTGAGACAACGAACAGTATCTAATAGGTCTTTAATAATTTGTGTAAATTTATACTTTTCACTAGTTAAGCATATTTGACGTTCTTGGTGAGGTAGAGAATCCAAACTAGTGGAAAGAAGAGTATTTTTTTTGTTGTAATAGATATTTAAAAACTTTGCTGTGATAGCTTCTCTAACAGTTTTGGTGAAATTGACATTGCCACTAATTTGTTCCTGAATGATTTCATCAGTACTATTTGTCGTCGCAATATAGCAATCGTAATCGGTGTTTAATGTCTCACCACCTATACTAAACATGAAGCGTATTAACTTAATTATGCTCAAAGAAAAACCTGATTCTCCAGAGGATTGTATGATCGTTGCATTCCCCTTGCTGAGACTACTTTCTGAGCGAAAATCTTTTTCTGTCGAAATAAATACTGAAGGTGTATCAGTTGAATCAGCGATTTCTAGTGCTAAAGGATCTCCTGAAACAAAGATATCAAGATTTGATAAAACAGAAGGAAGTGCAATAGGCTCGGCTTCTATAGTCACAACCTTTTTATTGAAAGAAGAATTAAAAAACTCGATAACTTCTTTTTCTTCCTCACTATTACCAACTATAAGTACAGGATAAAAAAGTTTACTTTCTTGTAATTGATCAACGAGAGATATTAATTCAAACTCTTGAATAATATCTTTTTTCTGGTTAGAGAAAAATTGAATTCCTACGACCTTTTTATCAGTTCCACTGGTATTGATTTTTTTTCGTAGACGAGCAAAGTTTTGAGAGGCAATTTCGTTATACTCATCTCGCATTTGAAAGAAATTTGTCTTTCTCAACTTGATGTCATTCTCTTTTGCAAAAATCTCACGGCTATTGATAAGAGTATTTTGAAGTCCTGGTTGAATATAGTAACGAAATAAAGACCACTTATTTGAAGTATTGAAGTTTTTATAACGATCAATGAAAAATCCAACAGGTTCATTCTTTGCGATAAATGAACTTATATATAAACTAAGTTTATCGTAAGAAAGGCAATATACCTTATCCCAATCTTGACTCTTTAACTTGATTAAAAAATCATGTAGGAAATTTATCGAGTGTGCATCATAAAATATTTTTCTTTCAGCAAATTTCCTAATTTTATATGTATCAAGTGTATATCTGTGCTTAATACCGGGTATTAAATTAAGACTTTCTTTTTCAGAAGACCTTGAATCGATATCTTGGCTTAGGTAGCTTATTTCAACGCGAGGATTTTGCTCTTTTAGTGCTAATGAAAGTTGAGCTGCGTTTGCTAAATAAGAATCGGATAAATTTACAATTAAAACTTTATCTACCATTTATCGCACTATATCCTTGTTGTTGATAATTTCATCTAATGCCAATAAAAATATATCGTTAGTATCTAAGATATGAGAACTTTTTCTAATATCGGAAAGAATATCCTTAAGGGATTTATCTGGGGAGTGGTTCTCGAACTTGTACTGGATATCAATATCAATTAAATCAATATAATCATTCACAAAGGAAGAAGCTTGAAAATGGAGAAACTTCTTAAATATGTCTTGATTCATATTAAAGCTGGTGTTGTGAGATAGGATTACTGGTTTTTGTGCTAGAAAATCCGAAAAATTGATATTTTTATAAAGTTCTTCAACATTTGAAAGCTCTCTGATGACAACATTCTTATCAAACAGGGGCCTTTTGTCATCAAAAGCATTAATAAGTGAAGTGGAAGGCTCTAAGATATTTATAAAGTAATCCCTTGAGCCAATTTCTTTAATCAATGCTTCTATGTGGTATCCAAATCCAAGTCCCAGAACTAAAAAGTTTTTCTGACCTCTTATTTGATGAATATTATTCTGTATAAAAGTTTCAGCCTCTTTTTTGGGGTTATACATAGAATGAAGATAAACTCCATTTACCACTGGAATAAGAAGGCCATTTTTTGAAACTTTAATTTGGATATCTTCCATTTTATCTCTTAACATTTTGTAGGTTGTAACCCTTAATACTTTCTTTTTGTTTAAAGACAGTACTAACTTCTTTAATAGTATTCTCTTTAACTTGATTTAAATGTTCAAGAAGTATTTCATCAAGCTTGGCAATATCCTGAATGTATATTTGAGTTTGCGAAATCCATGAATTTGCCTTTTGGATAAAGTATTTGCCTTGTTTTCCTACTTCTTTTTCCAAAACATTCTCAATTTCAACTTGGACCTTTGAAATAATATCCAATAATCTTTGTCTGTTATCGGCAAGCTCTGAAACGGATTGAATATTCTCTTTTTCAGCTGCTTTAACCATTTTCTCTGTAAGGTTAACCGACTTGTTTAATAAGTTTATGTGATAATCCATTTTATTATAAAAATTATTCATTTTTTCCCTCTTTTGCATTTTGCACTTTAACATTTTTAACAGCTTCCCTCCAGCCATCATAAAGGGTGTTTAAGACCTTTAAAACGCCTTCCAGGGGACCATTATCTATTTTGATATTGGCTTGAGTTGTTGAATGAAGAATATAGTCATAAAGAGCTTCAAGTTCTTTTGCAACATCTCCTCCAATTTCATGATCGAGGGAATTGGCAAGTTCAATAATGATATCTTGGAGTTTTCCAATATAAATACCTTTATTAGCAATTTCTTTTTTTTCAATTGCACTCATTGCAAGTTTGCAATTTTTTATTGCCGCTTGATAAAGCATCAGTAAAATCTGCTCTTTGCTTGCAGTTTTTACTGAAGTCTTTTTGTAAGCACCTAATCCATAACTCATTTTAGTCCTCCCGTAGGTATTAACCTAAACTTGGCATTGCCATTCCGCCGCCACCGAGTCCAGCTAAACCAGCCCCTTGGCCTTTTATTTTGTTAATTGTTTCTTCTAATCTTGAAAATTTCGCTTTAAGGTTCTCTTCTTTTCTCTCAAGGTGTCTCTCTTTCGTTGTGATTTGTTTATCTATATTATCAATATTCCTTTGAAGCCCATTTTTTCTTGTATGAAGCACACCATTAGGTCTGGCTAGCAATCCATTGATAACGTCATGTAAATTATCAATAAATCCCATATTTCTTTCACCCTCTTCTCCAAAAGAGCCTGAAATAATTTCAGAAATCATTTCATAATTTGAGCTGGTGCTATTTTCAAATTGCTTAGTATCAAGCTTAAGCGCACCGTCTCTTTGAAAAGTGATCCCAATATCGCTTATTCTTTTATTTCCAAACTCTTGTGTTTTAATAGGCTTGAAGATGGCCCCTCTCAGGCGACTCTCAATTGTTTGGAGGGTAATATCGCCACCAAGAGTTCTTGATGTATCGGTTGCTTCGTCAAGATTATTCTGCTGTTTAATAAATCCAAAGACAGCATTAATTGAATCTATTAATGTGGCAACCTTCTCAGTGATTTTAGTGGAGTCCTCTTTAATGGATAGAGAGAATTCATCTCCTGGCTTTGCTTTTTTTAAATCAAGAGTTATTCCAGGGATAACATCAGCAACTTTGTTTTCAGGGAGTTCAATTTCAAATCCATCAAGTTTAATTTTTGCATCTTTTGCATCTCTATGCGCTTCAAAAAATAAATCTTCTTCACCATCAATCATGTAGAGATAGGGGAATACGGCTTTGTTTCCCTCTCCTGTATCATCAAGAGAAATGATGAGGTGCCATGGCTCATCTCCTCCCTTACCATCGTTTACTACTGTAGCATGCATTCCATTTTTGCTATCTTTGTTAATTAATGAAGCAATACCTGTTAAACTAGAATTATCGGAGTCAATATAAATTTCATGAGAATCGCCATTTGGAAGTTCATATTCAAGATATCCAACTCCCATATAAGTCTTATCTTTATCTTCAACTCCATTAGAGATAGCAGAAGATTTTCCTGCAAGTTCCATCACTTCAATTTGGTAATTGCCCGGTTCGGCTACATTTTTATCTAAAGTCACACCAAGTAAATCATTATTTGTTTCATAAGAGAGTTCTCGTAAACTTCTTTGTCCACGGTTTTTAAGAACTTCGCCTCGAGTATTTTCAACAAGATTCATAAGCTCAGTAACAAGAGATTTCTTGCTTTCAACTTTCCCTTTTCTTTCTTCCATATTTTGAATAGGAATTTTTTCAGCAGCCATGATTTGCTGAACAATATCTTTAGGGAGTCCAGAATTAATTGAACCAAATGAAATACCCAACGCTTCCTCCTGAATTTTTTAGGCTCCTGCCAAAGGCTTTTGGGTACACTTCGCCTTGAAACTAGGCTAACATAATATGATATTCAGTAGTACTGGGCATAAAAATCAAAGGCCTGTTTGGGGAAAAACAGGCCTTTGTAGAGATGAGGATAGTAATTAGGGTTATAGAATTAACTAATAACCTGTACTAATATTGTCGGATATTATGGGTAAAGCTTTAGCAAAAAAATCAGGAATTATTAAATTAAAGTCCAAGTTCTTTATAAATCGAGCACTTACGCACTTTTCATTTTTGCTAATTCCTCTATGGCTACAAAAGGCCTCTGGGATGCCAACCTCTAGCCAGTCTCTGCTCTTATTAATGTATCTCATGTTTATGTGCAGCCAATGGTATTTGCTAGGTAAAGAAATCGACCATAGGTTAAAAATCTACTATAGGGCCAACTCTTCAATTGATAGGATTCTCTACAGGCTAATGCTCGGGCAAGTAACGATTTTAATATTTTTCAATCTAGTCGGATTATTACCTGAGCATATTCATTCCTATTTTTTCTGGGGCACGTGGATTTTCTTAGGCCTTTTTTACTCTTGGCCCACCAGAGGAAAAATAATTGAAGAGAGTGTAAGTTCTCAATTGGGTGAATATAGGTTTTTAGATTCGTTTGAAAAAACAGTTACACTCCTATCAGTTATTATGTTCATTGTTACCATTCCAGAAGTATCCAGGTTTCAAAATATGGAGGCACTGAAGCTTTTTTTCGATCCAGCAGAGAAAGTTCATCACTTTTTTTGGAATTACTTGAGATTTAACTACTATCCATTTCTTAATTATCCCAAACTATATTCGCTATCCTGGAATCTTCATTTTTATTTTATTGGTCTAGGCTTTTATATTTTGGCGCTCTACGGAATTCTTAGATATTTTGTATCAAGACGTCTTTCAATTCTAGGAGTATTTGCATTGTTGTCGAGTTGGAGTGTTTGTAAAATATTAGAGTTCCAATTAAGTGCATCAATTTCAACAACGTTCTCTATACTATGGGTTTGGTCTCTACTTTTTTGCACAAAAAGTTCCACATATCGTTCAGGTTTATTTGTTGGATTAATCAATTATTTTGGATGCTTAATAAATATTAATTTCATTTTTCTTTTTCCTGTTCAATTGCTTCTCATTTATATTTTCCTTCTAAAAGAGAGAACAAAATGGTACAGAAGACAAACTTTAAAGTACTCAATTTTGGGCTTAGTCCTTTCTTTAGCTGCATGCTTTATTCATAGTGAATCAGAGATTGTATTTAATGGATTAACATTTGCAGAGTTTACAAATAGTATGGCCACTCACTTAGATCAAAAAGGTTTTTTTGGTATTTCATTTATAGGGTTCGTTTTTATTTTAAGCTATTTATTTGCTAGTAAAAAAATTGAATTCTTCAATGAAGTGCACTTTAGTCGTTCAAAAGTAATTGAGTTATTAATAAGTCTTGGCTGCATTTTCTGCCTATCTTTCCTCGTTGATAAGAATTTATTTTTATCATTTGGGTCACTTTGGATTTTTGCGCTATTGAGCGTTTTTCCTTTAGAGGGCATTTTTCAATCAATTAGCAGGCTTCGCTCAAAACGAAATGTTATCTATGTTATCTATATCTTGGCCTGTTTATTGGACTCCCATTTTGAAGGCCGTATTAAAATATTGGCAAACTTTCTTCGATAGTTGAACATTCTGGTCCATTTTAAGATTGGGTGTTGAAAGATTATTATCTTGCCCATTTTTCAATATTTCGTTTACAATTTAACTAAGAGAAACTTTGGCCTTCCAAAGGAGTCGCTATTGTTTAAATCAGGTGTAACGTCGGCAGTTTATCGTAATTTTCTCGAATCCTATCAGTCCCTGAAATCTTCTCCCCAGCAACCCAATACCCCATTTGTTTATGTAGATGAAAACACAGTAAAGCTAGTTACTGAAGTAGTCAGCTATGGTAACAGTGTTGATAAGGGCGTATTTGCGGTATCTGTAGCAGAAGATGGGTGGATGGAGTTCTTGGCCTTTAACGAAAATTAATTTTTCCCCGTGTAAGTTGATGTACTGGGGAAAACTAGCTACTTTAATTTTTTAAGACTCTTTTTGTTCTTGTTATATCTTACAATTCTATTTGTAAAATCTCCTAACTGCTTGAAAATATAAATGATGTAAAAGTTATGTTAAGATTATATTGACAATTTTTTATTAAACAAAATGTGGATAAACACCTGTTATGCTGTGTAAAAGAATAAATAATAATCAGTTTTATTGAAAGAAATAGGGCCTATATTTTATGAAAACCAATTCTACAAACAATCTTGTCAGTTTTATTGAAAGTAAGATTGTGGAAAAGATAACCGAGCTTATTAATCAGGGATTTGCATCCTCCTACAAGGAAGATGAGTCACCAGTGACTGAGTTGGATTTTTATATTTCTTCTCTAATGGAAGAAAATCTCGATTTTACTGAAAATATTTGCTTCTTTTCAGAAGAGAACTTCGGCAAACTATCATTCCCTGCCTATATCCTTGATCCGCTTGATGGCACCAAAGAGTTTATTACAGGAACTCCAGAGTTTGCCATGTCTTTGGGCTATATGCATTCTGCTCATATTTTGGATAAAAAAAATGAAGGATGGATTTTTAATCCTTTAACGGGAGAGAGTTTTAGACTTAAAGGAAAAAGGAAAATATCTAAGAGAAAGAAGTTATTGGGACTTATTTCAAACTCAGAGTTTGAGAAAGGACTGTTTGAAGGAGTAAAAGATAGGGTTGTGCTAAAACCAATTGGTAGTATTGCATACAAATTAGGCTTACTTGCAAGAGGTGAATGTGATTTTGTTATTACGAAGCGGCCCAAAAATATATGGGACATTGCTGGTGGGACAATACTTTGCTCACAGTATGGAATATCAATGTTTCAAAATGGAATTAAAATTAAGAAATTAGACCAGGTTCTATTTAAAGAAAATATGCTATGGTGTTTTGATAAAGATTTAAAAGAAATTACTTCTTCTTTGTTTTAAAAGCACTGGGACAAAAATCATTTAAAAAACATAAGTCACACTGTGGCCTTCTCGCAACGCAAATTCTTCTACCAAGGAAAATAAAAAGATGACTGATTATAGTCCAATCCTTTTGAGGAATAATCTTTATTAAATCTCTTTCAATAATTTCAGGATTTGAACTTTTGGTTAAGTTAAGTAAATTACTTATTCTTCTAACATGTGTATCGACGACAATCCCTGCATTGATATTAAAAGCATTCCCCAGTAAAACATTAGCCGTTTTTCGTCCGACACCAGCGAGGGAGGTAAGTTCTTCAATAGTGCTTGGAAGTTGGTTATCAAACTTACTAACAAGATCACTAGAGCACTTCTTTATATTCTTTGCCTTATTTTTATAAAAACCGGTTGAGTGAATGAGCTCCTCTAAATGCTCAATTGGAGCAATGGCCATCTCTTGAGCGGTTGGATAATGAGAAAATAACTGGGGAGTGACTTTGTTTACTCGCTCATCCGTACATTGGGCAGAAAGTATTGTCGCTATAAGTAGTTGAAATGGCGTCTTATGGTTCAACTCGCAATGAGCATTGGGCCATTTTTGCTTTAATCTGTTTAAAGCCAGTTCGGCCCTGTCTTTTTTTCTCAAAAGGTCCCCTAAACGCCTATAAAAGAGTATGATTCATTTATAAATCAGGAATGTAAACATTATGGGCTTTAAAGTCAAAGATCACTATTACAAGAAAGCGAAGTCAGAAAATTATTTGGCCAGAAGCGTTTATAAGCTGGAAGAAATAGACAAAAAGCATCACTTGCTTAAAACGGGGCAAAATGTTTTAGATCTCGGATATTATCCTGGTTCATGGATGCAATATAGTGCAAAAAAAGTAGCACCAAATGGAAAAGTCGTTGGTGTTGATATTCAAGAAATTAATCAAAAACTTTTTTATTTGGATAATATAAAACTCTTTCAAAAAAGTATTTTTGACATTCATAGGCTTGATGATTTGGAAGCAACGACAAGTTTTGATGTTGTCCTCTCTGATATGGCACCAAGCACGACAGGTATTAAATCAGTTGATCAAACGCGATCTTTGGACCTGGTTGAAAGCACTCTTGCATTAATGCCTATTGTTTTAAAAAAACAAGGTCATTTTGTCTTTAAAATTTTTGACGGACCAGATGTGCAAAACTTTATTTCGACATTAAAAAGTAGTTTTGATAAAATTTCTCAATTCAAGCCGAAGTCAACGAGAAGTGTTAGTAAGGAATTTTTTGTTATAGCAAAAAATTATAAAGGCGTATGAAATATAGTTTATTTTTAATGCTCATTATATTTTCCTCACAAGCATCTGATAAAAAAAAGATAGATCTTATTGGATACAAAAATGCTTTCAGTGAGGTTATCAAAAATAGTGATACCTTACCAGATAAAGTAGAAATTAATGAATCATCTTACGATGTCGAATACAGTTTAAATCCTAAATTAGAAACTAGCGTAAAAAAAATTCTTAATAGATATAAGCCTGACTTTGGTTCTGTTGTTGTTTTAGATAATGATACAGGAAATATTTTAACCGCGGTGGATTTCACTAGAGAAGGGAAAAAGTTTTCAAGAAAAATGTGTTTCTCCAGTGATCATCCTGCAGCCAGTGTATTTAAAGTCATTACAGCTGCCACACTTTTTGAAAATACTGATATTGATCCAAATTCTACTTTCAGCTACCGCGGGAAAGGTTCAACTCTTTATAAATACCAGCTTAAAAATAAAATTGATCGATGGTCTCGAAGAGTTGAACTTCAAAAAGCATTTGCTTATTCTAATAATGTTATCTTAGCAAAGGCCACAATCAATAATTCAAATTCAGAAGAAATATTTAATATGGCCCAGAAGTTTAAGTTTCATTCAGAAATGTTAGATATATTTCCGATTGAACAATCTCTTATTGAAAAACCCGGTACCGAGTATCGATTAGCAGAGATAGCTTCTGGATTTAATAAAATAACAAAGATAAGTCCTTTTCATGGAGCCGTGATTACAAGCATTATTGCCAATAATGGTGTTTATAAAAAACCATCATTTGTATCAAAAATATCTAGAGAGAAGGATATTCTTTGGCTTCCAAATAGAGATGAAGAAGTTGTTATTAAAAAAGACTCAGCAAAAGAAATTCAAGAAATGATGGAGCTCACGGTCAAAAAGGGTACTGCAAGAAGTTTGAATAAATACCTTACTAAGGGTGTTTTTAAAAACCTTACTCTGGGAGGTAAGACTGGTTCAATAACCGGAGGTCAACCTTTTGGGAAAAGGGATTGGTTTGTAATTTACGCTAAGCCCAAGTCCCCAGAGCTAGGAAATGGGATATCAGTTGCCGTAATGCTTGTTAATGTTAAAAAATGGTATGTTAAATCGACTTGGCTTGCGAAAAACATTATAGAGTACTATTATCAAGACTTATTTCCTTTAAGAAATTCGTGGCAAAATGAGAGCAAGAAATGAGTGAAAATAGCGATACAGTTGGACAAGCACCAGAAGATGGAAAAACCTCCATTAGTCCAAAAGAAAATGTTAGAAAGAAAAAAGTTCTTAAAGAAGTTACATCTTTTTCAATAATTATTTTTTTCGTGCTTTTATTTCGCTCATCCTTTTTTGAGCCATTTAAAATACCTTCCGGCTCAATGATACCCTCTCTTATGATTGGTGATTTTATTTTAGTAAATAAATTTTCTTATGGCCTTAAATTACCATTTAGTGAATGGTTTACAGACCCTATTTATATTACTGATCCAACTCACCCAAAAAGAGGGGATGTTATAGTATTTAAATATCCTAAAAATACTTCTCTCAATTATATTAAACGTGTGATTGGTTTGCCCGGTGATACGATAGAAATCATTGATAAAGTTGTTTATGTAAACGACAAACCAATTCAGTCTATTGAAATTGACGGGAAAGAGTTGATGGCAGATATGGATGATAAGTTTAAGCACTATAATTTTAAATTTTATAAGGCCTACACTGGTGATCATGAACATGTCATACAGTTGGAACAAGATAATTACTATAATGCCAATTATTATAAAATAACGGTTCCTGAAGAGAGCTTCTTTGTCATGGGAGACAATCGGGATTTTTCAGCTGATTCAAGAGTTTGGAATTTTGTTCCGTTTAAATATGTTAAAGGAAAAGCCCTTTTTGTTTGGCTTTCAATGACTATACCATGGTTCTTATCTGAAGATAATCAAGATAATTTTAAATTTAGACCCTGGCGAATAGGCACGGTTATTGATTAACTTTTTAGCTTAATGATTGTTTGACCATCATTTCCATTATTATTTTCTTCAATATAAAAATCTTCATTCTTTTTCATATATGATCGTAGCCAGTTTTTTAAAATGCCAGTTCCATGGCCATGGATAATTTCTAAATAAGGCAAATTATCAACTCGTAGATCTGATAGTGATTTTATGACAAGGGTTTGAAAGTCATCTAGTCTGAGTCCTCTACAGTCAATGCTTAAAGATGATGTTGATTCTTTGCTAATTGAAAAACTAAAGTCAGTTAAAGTATTTTTCTTTTTAGATATAAATAAAGTATTGAGTGGAACTTTTGACTTCATTTTGCCAACTGTGACTTCGGCCATTTCGTTTTTAATATTTTTTAATAATACATCTTGGTTTAGGATGGCACTGTAATAGAATTGTCCTATTTCAAAATTAAGAGGTGGTTCAAGAGATGGAATTGGTATATCTTGCTCTTTTTCTATTTTCAGTAAAGAAGAAACAGATCTTTGCTTAACTCTTTCTCCTTTTTTAATTTTATCAAGTAAGTCGTAAGCTTGTTTTTTAAATTCTTGTTCAAGCTTATAATAATTAGACTTAAGTTCATTTTCTTTAATAGTTAGAAGGCCTTGAATTTCAGCCTCTCTTTTTAAGATAGCGTTTTCTTTCTCTTCAATACTATCCTTTGCCTTTATCATGCGTGCTTCTTCTTTAATAAGGCGTTGTGAGAGCTTTTCTATATCCTGATAGTCATCATCGAGTAGGCCCTTGGCATCCTCGAGGATTTTATTTTTCAAATTTCCTTTGAAGTGCTTTTGGAAAATCTCAAGGGCGAACGAGTTACCAGGAGGTCCTTCAATTAATCTATATGTAGGCTCTTTCATTTGTGAATCAAAGCTCATGTGGGCTGTTTGGTAATTTTTATTTTGAAAAAAGAGATTCTTCAGCGTTTCATGGTGGGTTGATAGAATAACTTTAGTCTTGGGATATAATTTCATAATCTGCTCGAGCAATGAATAAGCAAGAACGGAAGCTTCGGCTGATGATGTGGAATTAAAAATCTCATCACATATAAGTAGATTATTTTGAGTTAAATTTTGGAAAGTAAGATCAAATTGCAATACTTCTGCAGAAAATGAGCTAAG
>CAYGUN010000013.1:0-1972 GCA_964353025.1 uncultured Bacteriovoracaceae bacterium | reverse complement strand
ATTATTTGAATAAATTGGCCTTGTAAGCTTCCAGTTATTGTGAAATAAGTGGCGCGAGTATAAGAAATCAATATAAACAAGATCTTCATAAATAAGTGTAACTTGAGGTATCGTCTCTCGAATAATTTTACAATAAGTTTCAGCGAGCTTGATCTTCTCTCGTTCAAGCTCCATTAGTAATTCAAGCCTGAAATTGACCAAATCACGGACAAAAGCTGGTTCAACATAAAGAGTTCTACCAGAGTCAGAGCGATAAATAATTTGACCAAATTTTGATTGATAACAGTCAGAGCGGATAGGTATTACATAATGTTCATTTACAATTCATAAGAGTTTATTTGAAGAACATCTTTAAAATCTTGGGAAATGGCCTTTGAAACTTTTTGATTTATATTCTTTTCTGTTTCAATTATTTTGTTATGAATTGAATTAAGCATTGGATGCTTAAAATAATCAATTTTGCCATCTTTTTGAATAAAGGTACGAAATTCATTTAATAAGCTTTTATTTAATTGAGAGAAAAGCCTGTCTTGGTTATCAGGAACAAATTGAAAAAAATCTTTTAAAGAATTTTGATGCCTCGTGAAAAATTCTATAACGAGCACAACTTGATTTAGCTGATCCAGGTCAATAGAAGCACCTTTATTAATCTTGTTGATTTTCCCTTTAAGCTCAAGATCGGGGTTGATGCATATATAATCTTTATAAATCTGTTCTTCTAAGTTGATAATTTCACTTATTTTATCAATATTTTGAAAAATAGACTCAATCTCTGTTGGAGATGTATAAAAAGAGTTACTTTGTGCGCTTTGCTTATTCTCATCAAAATGAATAAACTGAGTATAAGATAAAATTATTTGGGGCCAGTCAAATAATTCGTACAAACTTAAATTTGCTAGATTTAATAAGTTATTTCCCATGATACAAAATTACTTAACATTACAAGAAAATGTCAAAGACCTAGATAGAATAATAACGAATTCTTCAGTCCAAGTTCAAAAAATTTTCTGTACAGCTTTTTATCTCTATTTACAGTTAAGAGCTCCTGGGAAAACATTACATGTTTATATTGGTAAAGGGAAGGGACATGAAGGGATATACTTTTCTCTTAATCCTCCAAAACCTATACTACGGAAAACAGATATTCTAAGAGAGTATCTAAGAAAACATTTAAGTTCATGTTTTCTTTTAAGTGCAGAGGTGGATACTTGTGACAGAATATGTTCCATTAAATTTCAAAAAATGGGGCAGGAGCACCTTATATGTTTTTTCTGGAAAGGAAGAGATTGCTTCTTTTTACATGAATATTTTGATGAGAAAAAACAAGAAAAATGTCTTTATTGCTCTTGGGATGGATCACATAGAAAGAGGATGAAAACGAATTTTTTAATTTTTTCAATATTTGATGAGTTGGGACGAAAGGAAATTGAAAGGGAAAATAAAGTTAAAGCTTATAATTTTAAAGAGATCTTAAATAAAGAAGAAAAACAAGCATTAAACTCATCTGTATTGAAAAAAAAATATAAGAAGTTAGCGACAAAAAAGAGTAAAATTACTTCTGATTTAAAAAAGATACAAGAATATAAAGTTCTTGAAGAACAAATTAAAAGTGAATATTTCATTGAAGAGCTTCAAGGAGCTAATGCCTATAAAAACCAAGCTCTTAAGGTGAAGTTTCCCAATGGGATCAATCCTTATCAAAAAAGAGACCTTCTTTTTAAAAAAATTAAATCATTAAAAAAAGCTGAGAAACTTCAAGTTGATAGGCTTGAAAAAGTTGAAAAAGAACTCAATACAAAAACTGTTTCGACTGAGAATACTCTTAAAAGTAATATACCAATTTGGAATCAGGGAGTAAGAAAAGTTGATAGCGCCAATGATGAAGTATTTAATGAAATGATTCAATAAACTTTTAAAATGTTAATAGGAAATTCAGCTTTAGATAATCACCGAATAAAAAAAACTTGAGCAA
>CAYGUN010000012.1:0-24121 GCA_964353025.1 uncultured Bacteriovoracaceae bacterium | reverse complement strand
TTCTATCTTTTGTCTCTACGGCAAATTGCTCTTTGTATTTATTCATTCCCTCTGTACGACCCTTATAAATAACACCTTTGGAATCGCACATAAAAAGGTTTTCAGGTTTTATCCCAAGTTTGTAAAAAAGCTTAGCAATGGCCATAGCAGCAGCACCTGCCCCACTAAAAACAACCTTCATCTTAGAAATTTTCTTTTTAGTTAGTTCTACTGCATTTAAAAAAGCTGCACTTGCGATAATGGCAGTACCGTGTTGATCATCATGAAAAACAGGGATATCCATTATTTCTTTGAGTCTTTCTTCAACTTCAAAACATTCAGGTGCTTTTATATCTTCTAGGTTAATACCACCGAATGTAGGACCAAGGGCCTTAATGGTATTAACCATACCATCAACAGTTGTCTCATCAATTTCAATATCAAAAACATCAATGTCGGCAAATCTTTTAAAGAGAATCCCTTTTCCTTCCATAACTGGCTTACTGGCCAGAGGTCCAATATTTCCAAGACCTAGTACTGCGGAACCATTTGAGATAACAGCAACAAGGTTTCCTTTCACTGTATATTTAAAAACATCATCAGGGTTTTTAGCTATTTCAAGGCAAGGTTCAGCAACTCCAGGGGAATAGGCGAGTGATAAATCACGAGCAGTTAAAAATGGTTTAGTTGCATTGATTTCCAGCTTTCCCGGTCGACCCATTGAATGATAATCTAATGCTTCTTGTTTTTTAGTCTCTTTAGAGTTTTTTGACACAAAAATCCTTTTATTGTTTATTACAATTTATCAATTTTTTGCAGTTTAGTCTCTCTCAAAATGAGAAGTTTACTTAAGTAGTGTCATCGGTTTTTATGGGCTTGGATTATTTTGCTAAAGTGTTGTCCGCTCTTGCGTAAAGTTCTCTCTTGAGTCGTATAGTTAGTGTGATAAAGTCCGAACCTTGGTTCAAATCCCTCTATCCACTCAAAATTATCCATTAAACTCCAATAACAGTAGCCTAAGAACTCAAAACCTTCTTTTTCAAGTATTTCCATTTGTTGAAGATGATCATCAATAAACTTTGTTCTGTACTTATCCTCTGCATCTGCAATCCCATTTTCTGTGATTAAGAAGGGGATCTGAGGGAATAGTTTAGCGTAATCTCTTACAATAATATCCATTCCTTGAGGGTAATGCTCCCAGTTTAAGTCAGATAAAATTTTATCAGTATGAAATTTTCGATTCACTTTGCCATCAAGTATGGAAACCTCAAGTAATTCCCTCGTGTAATAGTTAAGACCAATATAATCTTGAGAGTTTTTAAGACCTGGTATTTCTTCATCAATGTCTAAAATAAAAGGAATCCATAATTTTAACCGACCAGTTGCAAGAGATTCTGGTAACAAGTAATTAAAAATATAGTTTGCAATTTTAGCAACCACAATATCGATTGGATTCCAAGAACGATAAGCTTCTAAAAAACGGATATGATGGGCAAGACCAACATGAATGATCCTTTTTTCTTCTTTGGCCTTTTTATGGAGAAATTCATAAACCTTAGCGTGTGCTTTAAGCAAATTCAGTAGAGGTTGTTTGAAATTAAAACCCTTTTTCCCAGGGGGAATAACTCCATCAATATATCCGCCAGCTAAAAAAACCATGGGTTCATTTATTGTAGTCCACCATGAAATTTTTTGACCAAACTCGCTATATATTTTATGAACAAAGGCCATAAAAAGATCTACTGAATTTGCTCTGGCCCAACCTCCTGATTGAGTAAACCACTGAGGACTTACAAAGTGGTGGAGAGTGATAATCGGTGTAATACCATTTTGAAGAAGTCTATTAATTTCTCTCTTGTAATGAATAATGGCATCTTCATTAAAAGAATTTTCTTTAGGTTGAATTCGTGACCAAGAAATGGAGAACCGATAGGTGTCTATACCTAAATTAGTCATGAGTTGAATATCTCTATCTACGCGGTTTAGGTGATCACAAGCAAGACCCGAACGATCAGAGTTTTTAATTTTTTCTGGTAATTTTTCCCATTTCCACCAATCACTATGAATATTATTTCCCTCAATTTGATGAGCTGCTGTGGCGACACACCATTTAAAATCTTGCTTGAAAGCAAAAACTTTTGAATGAAATAAACAAATGAGTGATAATAAAATAAACTTCAACATAATAACGACCATAATAAACTTTTAGTGCGGGAACAATGAGAAACTTAGGAAAGGTGAGGCAATGCAAAGGGCCATCGAAGGGAAAAAATGGACAGAAGTTGAACAAAAGACTAAAGAAAAATTAAAGCAGCTCGTCAGACATGAAGAAAATTAGGGCCATATAGACACCACTATAAACGTTTTTACACATATATTCTGATAAATTCTTAAATTGACTCATAAGAGCAATTTTTCAAGTTATACTAGTAAGTATGAGTGCAAGGAGTGCGCTCACCAAGAGATTGGGCTTAGGAAAGGAGTTCCTATGGGTAGAGAGAGAACCTTTTATTTCATCTTTTTTTTATCAGTTTTATTAACTGCATGTGGTCAAAAGCAAAGTACTCCAGTATCTGGAGTCAAAAGTTCTTCCGTTATTATTGGTGACTTGAATTGGAATGAAGTCACCATTTTTGGCAACAATGAAGCCTACCGGAGAAACTCGCGTTTTGTGGCAGATGTTCGTATTCCGAAAGTCAGTTCCCGTTGTACTGGTTTTTTGATTAGTGAGGATTACCTCATGACAAATCAGCATTGTGTAACAAGTTCTAGCAACGCCCAGGGAATTACGGCCATCTTTAATCATGAAGCAGGGGTTCCAAGGTCACAATGGGAAATTTACCAATGCGATCAGTTTATCACCAATGACATTGTTTATGATTTTGCCATCTTGAAATGCTCTGGCTCTCCTGGGAAGAAATATGGATATGCCAAACTCTCTCAAACAGAAGTCAACTTTAATGATTCTTTATATGTCATTCAACAAAATTGTAACCATCAGGAAGACCCAGGCTGTGACTTTACCAAGAAGATTTCTTTTGGAAATGTCATCGACCTTGATTTAGAAATTGTTCATAATGCAGATACGCTAGGAGGTTCTTCTGGAAGTCCTGTTTTTAATAAAGATGATGAATTGATTGGTCTTCATCATGGAGGCGCCATCGATAGAAATACAGGAGAGGGAGTTGCAAACTTTGCAGTTCCAACGTCTGAGATTTACGATTATCTTGAAGCCCACTTCCCTGACGTATTACCTTTTTCATTTGAAGGAGTTTGGCTTGATTTAGGTGATAATAATAGAATTAAAAAATCAACTCAAATAGATTTTAATCAATCGGAGCTTATATTTGGAGGCTCCATTGACTCTAGAAGGGATAAAGATTTCTATAAATTTCATTTGAAGAAAGACGGTAAAATAAACATCAAAGTTGAGTTTAAACATCTTTATGGAGATTTAGATATAAAGCTCTATAATTCTAAAAAAAGAAAAGTCGCTAAAAGCTGCTCAACTACAGATAATGAGCAAATAACAGCTAATTTGAAAGCTGGAACTTATTACTTAAGAATTAAGGGCCACAGAAAGGCCGAAAATCGCTATACTGTAAACATTGTTTCTCTCTAATTAAAGTTTCACTCTCTGAGTTTTCATCATAAAATAGTTATATGAAGTTTTTAATAGGCCCTAGGATATTATTGGTATCGTTTTTCATTTTCTCTAATGCTATTGCGCGAGAGGACTCTGCTGAAATATTTAGAAAAATTACACAAGAAGCAAGAAAGGCGAATATTGAAGGCCGCTATAGAGATAGTATTAAAATACTAAAAGAGAGTTTTTCTACTGAAAAAAGAAGACTTAATTCACCTGCCCTTGTTCTGCTTTTGCAAAGTGATAATTATGAAAAAATTGGAGAGTACGAACTCGCGATTAGATATCTCATCTATTATATGAATAGAGAGTTTAAGGCCATGCATCGAGGTATTATGGAGCGATATGTGGATGGTCGAAGGTTTAATATTAATAATGTTCCTGAAAGGTTGGCCAAAGCTTACGAGAGAAAAGCAATGCTTTATTCTAAATTATATCTGAAGAAAGTGAAAGGAAACTTAAATGCTGATAATCATGAATTTTTTAAAAAAGTAGAGTTATATAATGAATTATGCTTAAAGTTTCCAAAAAATGATTGCACTAAATCAGAAAAACTCGTTTCTCAAGCTCAGAAATTTAAAGCAGATAGCTTGAAGAAAACATACTTTTTAGGCAGCGCTTACACTTTATCTTACTATTATTTTCAAGATGATTTAAAACTTGAAAACCAAAACACATTGGCCAGACATGATATTGCAGGTTTAACTCATGCAACTTGTGCAGGGATTACATATGGTTATCAAAATGATTCTTATGAGTTTAATTTTCAACCCTGTTTTTATGTTGGTCAATCAGCACTTACAGAAGCAGACCCTGTGTCATCAGCAGCTAGCTATTCAGAAACAGCAATTGTTTATGGCTCTATTGTTGCCTTAGGTCTTTATGGCAAGTTTTTTGGAGATAAATTTCCTGTTGGTTTCAGTGTGGCCATGAGATATCGCTCTGGAAGTTATCCAGATAAGGAAGCATCTGACGTTTTTAAAATAATTGATGGAAATAATATTGGTTATGGTGGTTTTTTGGAAGGAAAGTATAATTATAGTAAAGATATATCCTTTGTTTCTAAAATTGGAGTTCTTGATGATGTAGATACGTATATCTACTCATTACAACTTAACTATATTAGATTTTGATTAACTAGGTGCACTTCGGCTATTATCTAAATTCTTATATTGAGGAGATTTTAATGAAAATTTTTATTTTGGCATTAACACCTTTCATTTTAACAAGTTGTTTGAAAAAAGAACCTATTTCTTACGGGGAATCTTCTGAAAAAAGAAAACAAGAAATGGGAGCGAAAGTTTCAGATGATGTCAAAAATATTATGAAAAAGGCCAATGAAGAATTAATACAAAGTGGTCTTGCTGAAAGAGCGTTAGCGGAAGGAAATAAGCTTCCAGATTTTGAAGTAAAAAATGAAAAGGGAGAGATGGTTAAAGTCTCTTCTCTTTATGCCAAAAATTATCTTGTGATTACTTTCTATAGAGGAGGGTGGTGCCCTTACTGTCAATTAGAGCTTAAAGCCTATGAAAGTATGCTTGATGATTTTGCAGATGCGGGAGCAGTTGTTGTCGGTATTTCACCTGAAGTAGAATTAGAGCTTAAAAAAACGAGAAAGAAAAATGATCTTTCTTTTCCTCTTTTTAGCGATCCTAATAATGAAGTTGCAAAAAAACTAGGGATTGCTTTTACGCTTAATCCTGAAATTTTAGCCGTTTATAAAAAGTTTGGGATCGATTTAGAAAAATCTCAAAATAATAAAGAAAACACTCTGCCAATGCCAGGGACATACGTTGTTGATACTACAGGCAAGATTCTTTTTGCCTTTATTAACCCTGATTATACATTAAGAGCAGAGCCAGCAGACGTTTTAAAAGTGATTCAAAAATCTAAAGGTTTATTATAATTACAGTTGAAAGAGGTGGAAGTTGAAAGTACTAATTACTGGAGTTACTGGTCTTGTTGGTCAGAAAGTAGCAGCGTTATTAATTGAAAGTGGCCATGAAGTTGTTGGTTTAACGAGAAGTAAAGAAAAGGCCCAAGATAAGATGGGGCTTCCTATAGAGTTTTATGAGTGGGATACAAAAGGTTTACCTCCCCAAGAGGCTTTTACTGGTGTTGAGTCAGTCATAAACCTATTAGGTGAAAATATTGCTGATAAAAGATGGAGTGATGTTCAGAAGAAGGTTATTTACCAATCAAGAGTTGAAACGACAAAGAATCTAATCACCGTGATTGATTCTCTTCCCCATAAAATTCAATCATTAGTTTCAGGCTCTGCCATTGGGTACTATGTCTCAGATCGTGGAGATGAAGAGATTGATGAAAATGAAAAAAATGCGACTGATTTTTTAGGAAGTCTTTGCAAGGATTGGGAAAAGAGCGCGCAAGCTGCTCAAAATGTAGCGAGAATTTCAATCGTTAGAACAGGTGTTGTCCTTTCTGAAAATGGAGGAGCATTATCTAAATTGTTGCCTCTATTTAAATTGGGACTTGGTGGCCCTATTGGTTTTGGTCGTCAGTGGATGAGCTGGATTCATATTGATGATATCGCTCAAATCTTTATTGAAGCGGCACTTAATCCAAAATACGAGGGTATTTTTAATGGAACGGCCCCAAAACCAGTGAGAAATTCAGAGTTTACCAGAGCTTTAGGGAAAACTCTCAAGCGCCCTGCTCTTTTTATGGCACCTCCTTTTGCTTTGAAGTTAGCAATGGGGGAGATGTCTCAAATTGTCTTAGATAGTCAGAAAGTCATACCTAAAAAACTTCAATCACTAGGGTTTAATTTTAAATTTACGAATATTGAAAAAGCTTTTGAAGAAATTTGCCATGTGGGGATCTTTGGACATATTAAAAAAAAAGTCCGCTGCAGTAAATTTGTAACTTATCAGTGGGTTCCAAGAAAAAAAGACGAAGTCTTTGATTTTTTTGGTGATGCTAAAAATCTCGAAAAAATTACACCTAAGATTTTAAATTTCAAAATCACTTATCAGTCAACGCCGAAAATTCAGGAAGGAACAATTTTTAGGTATAAACTTAAAGTTCATGGACTACCGATTAAATGGGAAACCCATATTGAGAATTGGAAAGATGGGGAAATGTTCAGCGACTATCAAACAAAAGGGCCGTATAAAATATGGCATCATACCCATAGCTTCAAAGATTATAAGGATGGAACTTTGATGAAGGATGAAGTCTTTTATAAATTGCCGATGGGTTGTCTAGGGGAAATTTTCGGCGGAAGATTTGTCCGAAACGATGTGAATAATATTTTTTCTCATCGAAAAGAAGCCATTAGTAATCTTTATAAAAGTTAATCTACTTTAGTATTTAAGATGGCACGTCCTTCTTTAGAAAGAGGGACGGCTTGCTCTGGATTAATTTTAGCTTTGATATTATTACCTAAGTTTTTTAATTGAAGCTCATAGTTTTGATGAATTTTCTTTCCTTTTGAAACAAGTTTAATAAGCCCAATGGGCTTGGCCTTGTCCGTAATCCAAAAATCTACGACTTGTCCTCCATTTTCTTTTCTATAATGGGTAGCTTGGATACTGCCTGCGGGCACTTCTACTTGCTCAACTCCAACTTTGTTGGCTTGAATCTCTTGCTCTTTTTGAAATAGAAAATCATTTAATTGAACCCCCGAGTTTACATAAAAAAAATCTTCAGTCATGGTTTCAGCTTTAGGCATGCCAGACGTTTGTAGGTAACCGGCCGTAATAATAAGTTTCGGTGTTAATTGCATTTGAAACTGTTGCCACATGGCCTGTCCAAAGAGTGTATTTTTAGTGTCAAAAAAGTACTCAATGCTTATTTTGGAAAACTCTGATTCCGTGACATAAATGCTTAAGTTAGAACTGGTGCCATCTTTCATTTTTAAATCAAAAATGGAGCCTGAGCCTACTTTGAAAGAGAATTGTGCAAAACTCGAAAAATTAAACAAAATAATTAAAAGTATTAATTTATTCATTCATGAGCTCATCTAAGTATTGATTTCTTTCATCCATTTTTTCTTTGAGATCTTTGACTTGTCCTTGAATTTTCTCCATATCAGCTGGAGAAGTTGTCTCTTGAGTATCTGATATGGGTTGAGGCTTGAGGGATGTCTCTTGATAATCGATGGTTTTAAGCCCTGTGGAAGAGCTGCCTTCAAGCTTGGCCACTCTTTGTTCTAGAGCAACAATTCTTTTTAATAATTCATCATTGGTTTGAGCAAAAAGTTGAGAGCTGATTAAGAATAAGATTAAAAATTTCATAATATCTCCGTAATAAAGATATTATAAGTCCTAGTTACGAATTAGAGAAGCGGCTTCTTGGTAAAGAGTATCAGTTTCATCAAACCAACAGGCAGGTCTGGCCGCAATAGGATTTCTTTTTGAGTGACAAGCCCCTTGAAGAGCATTAAACATTGATAACTCTTCATCAATAGAGCACAGGAGTCCAGCTTTTAGTGTATCAAGGCGACATTGATCATCGGGATGGAAAGGATTGCTAAAATCAGATATTTCAGGATCCTTATTTACTAGGCTAAAAGTTTGGTCTACATGTCCCAGCGTTTCAATAAAAGACATCGATGCAAGCATTCCTCTTTTACAAAGATTAAATCCATCTTGTTGGGGATAGATTTTTTTGCAATCATCCACAATTTGAGGGGGAAGGAGGTTGTTATTGATCGTTTTTTTTTCATTCTTAAAAACTTTTTTAAAGCATTTTAAAGTAGAAAAATAATCAGCCTGACCTTCGTAACTAGATCCTAGTTTAGTTTGTTCATCAAAGTAAGAAGCAGGCGCATAAGAAACAGCATGACCAAGTTCGTGACACAGAATAAGAACAAAACCATCAAATGTAATAGCTTTTCTTTGAGCGTAATCTCCGCTGACTTGCAGACTTATAACTCTATAAGCATTTGACGCTGTTACTAATCCTGAGTTGTTCCAGAAATCGTAAATAACTAATGAGATATCTTCTTTTTTTAAATCTTCCAGGTAGGCCTTCTTAATAAGGTTTTGGGCCTGATAGTATTGCTCTTGCGTTATGGCAGCGAAGGAAGTGTTGATTAGGATAGATAGTAGAAAGATCTTTTTCATAACCACTTATATACCGTTGACACCAATATGACACAGGATGTAGTAAACTTAGATAGAATTTACATGGAAAGAGAATGCTTAAAAGAATTTACATTGAAATATCAAATATTTGTAACGTTCAATGCTCATTTTGTCCGGTCGTTGAAAGAGATAATCAAGTTCTAACGCCTGTTGATTTTGAAAAAATTCTTATTCAGGCCAGGCCCTTGGCCGAAGAAGTTTGCCTTCACTTAATGGGGGAGCCTACTGCTCATCCTCAATTCAGTGAAATCTTGGATTTATGCGATAAGCACAAGGTCAAAATTCAATTAACCACTAATGGGCTTCTTATAGAGCGCAAGAAAGAAATGATTTTAGAATATCAAAGTATTCGTCAGGTGAACTTCTCGCTGCAAAGTTTTAAAGATAATTTCCCAGAGAAGGACCTGATGTCCTACATGATGCCTATTATGAAGTTCACTGAACTTGCTCATGAAAGACGGCCTGAGGTTTATATTAATTATCGCATGTGGAACGTTGGAGCTCAGAATGTTGACAACAATGAAATATATGATGTGGTTGAAAACTATTTTAAGATAGAAATTAATCGTAATGTTCAAGTGGAGCATATTAAATCAAAAAGAATTTGGAACAAACTCTATCTTCATTTTGATTCTCGTTTTGAGTGGCCAGAACTTGCAGGAGAAGTCCTCTCTCAAAAAGGAACTTGTCACGGGCTTCGTTCTCATATTGGAATACATGCCAATGGTTCAGTTGTTCCTTGTTGTTTAGATAAAGAGGCTGTTATTAATCTTGGAAATGTTTTCGAAACTTCATTAGATAATATTTTAAAATCTGAGCGAGCTAAAAAAATGCGAGACGGATTTAATCAAGGTATTCTTAGAGAAGACCTTTGTCAGCGCTGTGACTATGTACAGCGCTTTAACAAAAATTAAATTTTTTGGATGAGAAAAATTCCATCTCTTATGGGTGTAAGGGTTTTGTAAATATCATTTCTGCTTGCAATATAATCATTAAGCTCTCTGATGGCGATGGTCGATTTCTCATCATCATCAGTAATCACTTTTCCAGACCATAAGACGTTATCAACGGCAATAATGCCACCTTGATTAAGTCTTTCTAGAGAAAATTTAAAATAGCTCATATAATTAACTTTATCTGCATCGATAAAAACAAAATCAAAATTGCCTTGAATCTGTTCAAAAGCCTCAAGACCAGTAGTCAGAAGAGAAGTTATCTTTTTTCCATGTTGGGACTTATCCCAAAACCCTTGGGCCACAGCTTGAATTCTTTTATCAATTTCAATGGTGACTACTTCTCCATCAGTTGGAAGATTCTCTGCCATCGCAAGTGCTGAGTAGCCTGTATAAGTACCAAATTCCAAGACTCTTTTGGCCTTAATAATTCTTAAAAGAAAACCAATAAAAGAGGCCTCCATTTTTCCTGTTAGCATCTGAGACCAATGTTCTTCTTTTAAGGTGTATTTTTGAATTTTGTCACAATCATCACTTGGAGCAGAACTTTTTTCGATACAATACTCTTCTAATTTAGGTTCGATGAATTTCATTAAGGCCTCCAGTTGAAATTTGATTTTTTTCTAGACTATTATTTTTTTTATCAATTCTGGTGATAAATTCTTGAATGATGATCTCGTAAAGTTTGTCTTTAAGATACTCATCTTCAACGCCTTCATCGATATTAGGATTATCGTTGACTTCAACCACGTAAGCTTTTTGTCCATCATCTTTAATGTCAACACCATAAAGCCCCGTGCCGATACTATTGGCCGCCTTTAAAGCAGTATCTAATACATATCGAGGTACTTCATCAATGGAGAGAGTCTCTGAGTCACCAGAGAAAGTGTCTTCACTTGCTTTTACTGAATGGTTGTAGATCTGCCAGTGGTTTTTACTCATATAGTACTTACAAGCATACAGAGGCTTGCCGCCAATTAATCCAATTCTCCAATCAAAGTCAGTAAAAAAGAATTTTTGAACTAAGACCAAGGCCGTCTTTTCGAACAGTTTATCAAGGGACGTTTTCAACTCATCCATATTACTAACTTTACTAATGCCGATGGAGAAGCTTCCATCCGGTATTTTAAGCACCATTGGAAAGGCAAAGCTGTCCTCTAGTTCTCGTCTTATCGAAGCTGTATTTTCACTTATAAAAGTTCCCGGGATGCTATTAATCCCTTTTCTTTTAAAAAGATTAAAGAGATAGATTTTATTAGTGCATCTTAATATTGAATCGGGATCGTCGATAACTACAATTCCTTCTTCCAATGCTTTTTTTGCAAAGAGATAAGTAATATTATTTAGAGATGTTGTTTTTCTAATAAAAAGGGCATCAAATTCATTAAGCCTGTTAATATCTTTCTTGGTAATGATTTCACAAAAGATACCAAGATTTTTACATGCATTTGAAAATTTCTTAAGAGCTCCTGCATTACTAGGAGGTAGGGCCTCTTCAGGATCGACTAAAATAGCAAGGTCATATCGGTATAAAGTTCTTGTTGTGGGTGTTCTCCAAATACGAGGATTGTATTTTTCTAAAACTTCTGCAAAAAAATCCTCTTCTTGATCTTCAAGATCCTTTAATGAAATAGGAGTTAACGAATCAATTTTCCAGAATTTTTTAAAACTCATTTTCACTTCAAGAATAGGAAAAGGATAAAAAGTGAAAATTTCTTTGCCTAATAATTTAAATTCTTCTTCAGGTGTTTCTCCAAAGAAAAGCTTGAAACTAATGTTTTGTTCACCATTGTGGTGTTCAGAGAAATTCTTTGCTGCTTTTTCTGCTGTATTTTGAACTTCTTCCAAATCATAGAGGTAATATCTTTTTTTACTAAGATCATTAAGGACTTTAACTGTAGGCATTACTTTATGTTGCCTAGATTCGGCCAGAAGAGATGTATAGTAGCCTAGTGAGAGGTATTTAATATTTTTACAAAGATTTAAAACCCTTAAATTCTTTGCATGCTGAAATTTCTCACCAAAAAGGTAATCTTTTACCTGCACGACTTGATCTGTAGGGAAATAGGGATGCCAGTCTTTAATATTATCTACAACTACAATAAAATCACTCATTCAGAATCTGCCTTATATATATCCTATCTTAGGAATTTAGTATAAATTAGCTTAAACAGGACGAGGTTGGAAGTGCAAATTAGCTTCAAAAAAGCAGGGGTTTCAGATATACCCAGGCTGGTTGAAATTGAAAATTCATCATTTAACTATGACAAGCTTGATGCTGCCAAGTTTCGGTACGCTATATTAAAAGCCCATTCTCAACTAACAATGATACTCTGTGATAAGGTGATTGCTGGGTATGCTCTAATTTTCCTACATAGAGGGACTTCACTTGCAAGACTTTACTCAGTTGCCATTCATCCAGGTTTTAGAGGTCAAAACCTATCTGTTAAGCTATTAAATCAAATTGAAAAAGATGCTTTAGACTCAGATTGTACCTATATCAGACTGGAAGTTAAGTCAGATAATAAAAGTGCCATAGGACTTTATGAAAAGCTTAATTACGTAAAGTTTGCCTATAAAGCTGATTATTACGATGACCACTCTGATGCTGTTTGTTATGAGAAGAAAATTAGGCAATTTGTTAAAAAACCTAAATTGGTAATTCCTTATTACGCTCAAACGACAGATTTTACCTGTGGTTCAGCCTCTCTTATGATGGCCATGAAATCCTTAAAGCCCTCAATAAAGATGAACAGAGAGCTGGAGCTTGATTTATGGAGAGAGGCAACAACAATCTTCATGACTTCTGGGCATGGTGGTTGTGGTCCTCATGGGCTTGCTTTAGCGGCTTGCAATCGAGGCTTTAAGGTCGAACTTTTCGTAAATGAGAAGGCCTCACTTTTTATTGAAGGAGTGAGAGATAAGAAAAAGAAAAAGATCATAGAACTTGTTCAAAAAGATTTTGAAGTTAAGCTCAAGAAAAATAAAGTAAAAACTCACTTTAAAGATTATAACCTCAGCACGATTAGCAAAATCATAAAGGCCAAAGGTGTCGCTTTAGTTTTAATTAGTGCTTATCGATTAACAGAGACCAAAGCCCCTCACTGGATTGTTATAACAGGAATTGAAGATGATTTTATTTACTTTAATGATCCAGAGCTGGATAAAGATCAAAATAAATTCGATAACATGAATATACCCGTAAGAATTGATGAGTTTGAAAAAATGGCGAAGTACGGAAGAAAGCAATTAAAATCTATTGTAGCTATTTACAAGAAATCTAAATAATCTGTTGTGACTAAAATGACTTTTTTATTTCCAGAGTAATCCAGAGGATTATTCTCAATGTTTTAGCCGAGTTAGGAGCCGCTTAGTAAATAAGCGGAAACATTTTTCTTTTGTTTCCAAGTCATTTTCGTTTCCAAAATTGTTTCGAAAGATCCAATTTTATTGGGTCTTCTTATCGAAGGGCAATGGCTAAAATGGAGCTTATCGAGTTCATAGTGCCTAAATTAAAGGCCATAGATTACGATGCAACTTTTAAGGATGAGGATACCGGCAAGAGCAAAATTACTTATACGGTTGCTCAACCTGAAAAGGCAAACAAATAAATCAGTCAATCTAAAGAAAAGTTCAAAGTTCAAGATAATTAAGTATTCCTTAACTTTAATTTTAACCAATTAGCTTCACGTTATCATTTGAGAATCCGATAGGTCGTTAGCAAGTTTAATTTAAAAGAAAGGGTTTTTTATGAAGGTTGCTCCACTGCCTGAAGATGAAAAAGAAAGATTAGACGCGTTAAAAAATTATCAAATATTAGATACATTTCCAGAGATGGACTTTGATGACTTTACAAAGGTTGCATCTCATATTTGTGGTACTCCAATTGCTCTTATTTCTCTTGTTGATGAATCAAGGCAATGGTTTAAATCAAGGTTCGGCTTAGATGCTGAAGAAACACCAAGAGATTTGGCTTTTTGCTCTCATGCAATATTACATGATGATGTTTTCGTTGTACTTGACTCATTTAAGGATGAGCGTTTTCACGATAACCCTCTCGCTGTAAGTGCTCCTCATGTACGCTTTTATGCAGGTGCCCCTCTTAATACTCCATCTGGTCATAGGATAGGAACCCTATGTGTTATTGATAGTAAGCCAAGAGAGTTTGATAAGGAAAGACAAGAGACATTAAAAGCTATTGCGAGACAAGTCATTAATCAAATGGAATTAAGGCTTTTGATGAAAGAGGCACAAAAAGCAGCAAAAACGAAATCATTATTTTTAGCGACGATGAGCCATGAAATACGAACGCCTCTAAATGGAATATTAGGTTGTGCCAACATTCTTTTGGATCGTGCTAAGGAAGAAGAAGATAAAAAGCTTGCTCAGACAATTACAGGTTGTGGAGATACTTTACTGACTCTTATCAACGATATTTTAGACTTTTCAAAACTTGAATCAGGAAAAATGGAAGTCGAGAATGAAGCTTTCAGCTTAAGTGAAAATGTAGAGCAAATTATTCAACTTTTTAATTCTCAAGCACTAAAAAAGTCTATCAGCTTAAACCTTAAGAGTAATGAAAAAGTTCCTAAATGGATATATGGAGATGTTATAAGGATTAGACAAATTCTTAGTAATCTTATCAGTAATGCAATTAAGTTTACCGAATCAGGTCGCGTTGATTTAATTTTAGATTCTAAAAGCAAAGATAATGAAGAGCATGAAATTAAGTTCTCTGTTAAAGATAGTGGTATTGGAATCAACAAAGAAGCTCAAAAAAAACTATTCGTTTCTTTTTCTCAAGTTGACGCTTCAGCAGCGAAAAAATTTGGAGGCACGGGACTAGGACTTACTATTTGTAAGGCATTAACAGAGCTTATGGGAGGAAATATTTGGGTTGATAGTGAGGAAGGGAAGGGTTCAACTTTCCACTTTACTATAAATGCTAAACAAGCAAAATCACAGGATAGCTCTAAGCAAAGATCTGTGAAGTTTGATTCAGGTATGGCTTTGGAGCATCCTTTAAAAATACTTATGGCTGAAGATAACAGTATTAATCAACTTGTTGCCAAGAAAACTTTAGAAAAGTTAGGTTATAGAATTGATGTGGCATCAAATGGTATAGAAACTTTGCAAATGCTTAAATCTCAAAACTATGACATCGTTCTCATGGATTGCTCTATGCCAGAAATGGATGGACTCGAAGCTACAAAAAAAATAAAAGAGAACCCAAGTGAATATAATACTCCTAGAATCGTGGCCCTTACCGCTAGTGCCCTTAAAGAAGATAGGGATAAATGCACTGAGGCAGGAATGGACGATTTTCTAAGCAAGCCTCTTAATATTCAAGAGATTGTTAGGGTTTTGAGAGACTGTAAGGCCAATGAGAGCTTAAGAGAGAAAAGAAGTGCAAGTTAAATATTAATTTTGTAGTTAGCTTTTCAACACACTAGAGTATTTAGAAATACCAATTGTGGCAATGTTTGTAACTGCTTTGTTAGTAATAGTTTAGATGATTCACCCACTACCTACCGAGTACATCCGGTTCGTTAAATTTCAAAGCATCACGTGCAAATCACGTTCGAGTCGATTTTGGGCAAAAAAAAGCCCCTGATAAACAGGGGCTTATGAATAATTGGTACTCCCAAGGGGATTTGAACCCCTGTTACCGCCGTGAAAAGGCGATGTCCTAGGCCGGGCTAGACGATGGGAGCATATCCGAATTTCGTCTGGAATTTATTATTTGATGGTGATCTGCCTGTGACTCGAACACAGGACCCTCTCCTTAAAAGGGAGATGCTCTAACCAACTGAGCTAGCAGACCCCGATCAAATAATGAAACCTAAAATTAATGATTCTTCGCAGTTATGTCAACAGAAGATCGCTGATTTTGAAGAAGAAAGTGAGCAATTTTCACACTGTCTTCTTGAAGTTTGTGCACTATTGCATTATGTTTGGCGTCTATGAATGAAACTCAAGCTAATGAGACTAAACAAAAATCAGTCGCCTTCCATACCATGGGTTGTCGCCTTAACTTCTCGGAAACAGGCTCTATTTCCGAAGGTTTTGAGCAAAGAGGTTACAAAATTGTTGAATTTGGAACTCCTGCGGACGTGGTTTTTCTTAATACTTGCACTGTAACAGATGGCGCAGACTCCTCTTGCCGAAATCTTATCCGTAAGGCCTATAAAACTTCTCCTGAAGGAAAAGTTGTTGTGGCCGGCTGCTACGCCCAGATGGAGGCGGATAAAATTCAAAAAATGAGTGGAGTGGATCTTATTCTCGGAACTTCAGAGAAATATAAGGTTTTTGATTACTTAAATGAAGAGCAAGAGAACCTTATTAAAATAGATAAGTCTAATGAGTTTTGGGGAGCTTCAACCACTACTGCAGACTCTCACACTAGGGCCTTTTTAAAGATTCAAGATGGATGTAACTATGTTTGCTCCTTTTGCATTATTCCCCAGGCCAGAGGACGTTCCCGGACTATTACAATTGATAAAGCTATTTCTCAGGCGCGAGAGTTAATTAAAGATGGTTTTAAAGAAATTGTTTTGACAGGGGTTAATATTGGAGAATTCGAAAATACCAGTGGCGAAAAACTTGAAGACCTCGTAAGTAAAATTATTCAGATTGAAGGACTTCAAAGACTGAGGCTATCTTCAGTTGAGCCAAATACGATCACAGATGAACTTCTTGATATTTTAGTGAAAACAGATAAGGCCATGGACCATTTTCATATTCCTCTTCAAAGCGGAAATGATGATATCCTTGTTTCAATGAGGCGCAAATATCATGTTCAGTTTTATAAGGATCTCGTTCTCAAAATTCAAAAACGTTTTCCTATGGCCGCATTTGGAGCTGATATTATTGTGGGTTATCCAGGAGAGACACAAGAGCAATTCATGGATACTTACAGATTATTGGAAGAGCTTCCCATAACTCACTTTCATGTGTTTCCTTTCTCTAAAAGACAGAAAACAACTGCGGCCAGACTTGATGGCCAAATCCAAGGGCATGAGAAAAAGCGTCGAGTTAAGGAACTCATAGCTCTCGGAGATAGGAAACTGGCTGAATTCTCCCAGTTGATGTTAGGTGAGAGTTTTGATGTCTTATTTGAGAAAAGAAATGATGATGGATATTTCAGTGGGTATACCTCCAACTACTTAAGAGTTTTTGTAAAATCGGGAGAAGAGCTTCATAATAAAATCCGTAAGGTAAAACTTACTGACTTTGTAGAAGATAAGCTTTTTGGTGAAGTTCTTTACTAATATTTCTGTATAAAAATCATGAAAAAGATACCTCGGTAATTGGAATAAATACCTTTATCTAGTATCTATAATCAATGAATATCAAGTGGCTTTTCTTCCTTTTAATTTTGGCAAATATATGTTTTGCCCAAAAAATTGATTTTGGTCTTGAGCCAGCTTGGCTTGAGAGTGAGCAAAAGCTTTCCGCCACAACTCCTTTTTTTTCTAATGTGAGAAACTTTGCAAAGTTAAAGGATATAAAGGCCAGCAATAATGGAGATCTTCCCGCTCAATACCTTCCAGAAAATGCTCCTGTTTTTTCTCCGATTGTGATTCTTTTAAAGGAGAAGGATGTAAAGATTTTAGGACGTCGGGAAGAGCTTATTGAGAAAGGTCTTTTACTTGAGACGACTTCTGGTAATTACGTTAAGTTTTTTATCCACCCTGCAAGTAAGAATTATTATCAGGAATTACTAAAGCATAGTGAGGCGCAATTTTACAATTATCTCTCCACCCCCTCTTCTTCTTCTCGTAGTCTTTTTACGATGGATAAATTAGTTGGAAAGCCTTTCATTGTAAAGACCTCTATTGACCTGGCCATGGGAGGACTTGATTCACGTGTCTTAACAGAGCCAATGCTAATTCGAAGCACTATTGCATCCCAACTTTATTCAAAAGTTCATGAACAAACCAAGGGGCTCCTCTCAGAGAGCAAAATGTCTTGGAATTTTTTACCAGAAAATGTTTCAGTTGTGCCTAGATTATCTGGGCTAAAATTAGGAGGATACACAGTTAGAGACATTCCACTTAGTTTACAAAAAGATAAAATCCTTTTGCCCGTGTATTCACTTATTGCTTCGAAAAAAGGAAATAAGTGGATCGATGATCTTTATCAAGCATCTGGTTTTTCTAATAAAGTAGATTTCTTATATGAAAAGTATACTAAGCCCATGGTGGAGTTATTTTGGTTAATATCAAGCAATACATCATACTCAACTATGTTTCATCAACAAAACTTACTGGCCTCTGTTGATAAATCAACTCATGAAATAGATGGTTTTGTCGTAAGAGATATGGAGGCCCATTTTTCAAATTACCCCTTAATGAATGAACTTGGTTTAGAGCAATTGTTTGAAAAACAACCTTGGAGTAATTATGAGTCAGAGAAACTGTATCGGTATATACTTCGTCCTGGTTTTGGACACTCTCATTTTTTAAGAAGTTATTTAGAGTCTATTCGGTTTCATTCAATTCGAAATATTGTTCGTTATTTTTTAGATACAAAAGAAGTTGACCTTTTATTGAAAAAAACAGATGAGTATTTCGTGAAAAAATATAATGATGTTATGCCTAAGGATTTTCAAATAAAACATATTTCTGAGTTTGAACCTGTTTTTAATAATTTTGCACAAAAACATTATGCTTTAGAAAAAACACCCGAATGGTTACGCAACGAGATTCAAAAATATGAGAAGAGAGTTTTAGAGGGAAAGGGTCCTTATTTTGTATTGTCTTACTTTAAATGGCTTTCTTACAGTGTTCGCTATTCTGAAATGCCTTCTGAAAAGATGGGATTATGCAATTACGTGTTTATGTCAAAATTCAAAGAACTTGATTAGTAAATTATTGAAAATAATTCCTTCTAAAATGAATTTGTTTTCTCTCCGGTCCAAAAGCAATAATTCCAATAGGGATTTTAATAGCTTGCTCAATCGTATTGATATAGCTTTTTAAGTTTTCACTGAAGTCATTTCCAACAAAATCATCATCAAATGGCTTCATGTTTCTATAAAGTGGTGTGACTTTTGATAAATCAATCCCCGAATAGGCACAATCAATTTCTTGACCTTCATATTCGTACGCGTAACAGACTTTTAATTCATCCATACCACTCAAGATATCAAGCTTGGTTAAGCAGATTGATGACAACTGAGAAGCTTTGACCGCGTATTTGAGTAGAGGTAAATCAATCCAGCCACATCGCCTTTTTCTACCTGTTGTAGCTCCAAACTCATGTCCTCTTTTTCCAATTAAATCACCTGTCTCATCAAAGAGCTCTGTAGGAAAAGGTCCTTCCCCAACTCTCGTTGTATAGGCCTTAGCAACTCCTATAATCTCATTAATGGGACCAAAAGGGCTTCCTGCTCCTGTATAAATACCACCTGCAGCTGTTGAAGAGGATGTCACATAAGGATAAGAGCCATAATCAATATCAAGTAAAATACCTTGTGCTCCTTCGTAGAGTACATTTTTGCCTTGTTGTTGTGCTTTTTCGATTAAGTTGAAAGTATCACAAAAGAAAGGCTCTATTTGTTGTCCAATTTCATAAAGTCTACTGGCCTCTTCTTCAATAGAAGGGAAGTCTGCTTTGTAGTATTTAGTAAGTAGGATTTCTTTTTCTTCCAGAGAGCTTTTTAATTTTTTTATAAGAACGTCTTTATCTAATAAGTCTTTAAGTTTCAGACCGCGACGAGAAATTTTATCTTCGTAGGCAGGGCCTATTCCTTTACAAGTGGTTCCAATTTTCGTTACAGCTTTTCCCTCTCGGGCAGCGTCTAGGATTTTATGGTAACTTGTAATCACAGCACAATTAAGAGAAAGCTTGAGCCTGTCTGGTGTGACATCTATATGTTTTTTGACTTCAGCCAGTTCTGTTAAAAAAGCAGTGGGGTCAAAAACAACTCCATGAGCAACAACTGAAACACATTTTCGGTGTAAAATTCCTGATGGAATTAAATGGAGGACAATTTTTTTGGAATCCACAATGATAGTGTGACCTGCATTGTTTCCTCCTTGATATCTGATAACCAGGTCCGCTTTTTGGCCTAAGTAATCAGTTATTTTTCCTTTTCCTTCATCGCCCCATTGGGCACCAATAATTGCTACAGATTGCATTAGGCTTTTACCTCGTTGAGTAATTTATTATTTAAAAAGAATTCTTTCAATTGATGTATGGCCATTTCTCCGACTCTAAATTGGGCCTCATCTGTGCTTCCTCCGAGGTGAGGAGTTAAGACAATATTATCCAATTCTCTTAGAGGGGAATTATCTTCAAGGGGTTCTGTTGCAAAGACGTCAAAGCCTGCGGCTTTAATTTTTTTATCTTTGAGAGCTTGGTAGAGAGCTGTCTCGTCGACAATTTTTCCACGAGCAGCATTAATAAGAATAGAAGAAGCCTTCATTCTGTTAAGCAATTTTTCACCTATTAAGTTTTTTGTAGCATTAATAAGTGGAACATGAACAGTGACAATATCTGACTTTTCAAAAAGTTCATCTAAGGTCTCAATTTTGGTTGCCGTTGCTGTCGATTGGGTAACGAGAGGATCGAAAAATAAAGTGTTTGTTTCAAAGCCGGATATTCTTTTGGCCACAATTTGACCAATCCTTCCAAAGCCTACAATACCTACTGTTTTTTTCCATAATTCATTTCCAGTAAAAGCTGATTTATCCCACTTACCTTCTTTCATAGAAGAGTTGGCCCAAGCTGTCTTTCTTAATACTGTCAGCATCAAGGCAACAGCGTGTTCCCCTGCTGAATTATTATTAGCACCCGGAGTATTTGAAACTTTAATACCTTTCTCTTTGCAATAGGCCTTATCAATATTATCAGTTCCTTCTCCGGCCCTAATAACATATTTAAGGTTAGGAGCATTATCTATAAGTTCTTTTGTCACATGTGTAGCAGAACGAATTACTAATCCTTCGATTTTTGGTAATAATGTTTTTAGAGTATCTTGGGACATCTTTGGTTCTGGGTGAACTTCAAACTCGTTTACTTGTTTTAAGTCAGAAAATAATTCTTTATCCATTCCATCTGAAACGACAATAAAAGGCTTACTCATGGGGGACTCCTTGGAGATATGTAGTCTTGAAACAAGGGCATTATAGGATTTCAGATACGAACTTAAAACCATCTTTTTAATTAAAACTAAAAAAGGGCCCCTTTCGGGGCCCGGCGTGGAAGTAAGACACACTGAATTTTAAGCAATGGAGCGGAGTTGTAAGTTCATTTGTAATGAGTCAAGGGTGTTCTGGAACTCACTTAGTGTGGGTAGATTCCCAAAGTGAGTGTTCTCGTGCATGTTCTTTGAGATGAAGTCATACGCTTCAATTGGGCATGAGCTCTCACGTCCCTTAAGGAATGCTTTCCAATTTGAAGTACCATTTTTCTTGTAACTTTCAAAAAGGGCCTTAACGAGCTCATCTTTGGTTTTAACGCCAACGCCAAGAACTTGGCCGGCGTTGTCTAATTCTAGAAACCAGACGCGGTAGTCGCATTGATTCTTCGGATGTTTCTTAGTCTCAACTGCGACAGCAAGATTGGTTTTTCTGGTCATAGTGGCCTCCTTACCTCTATCTCGATTTTTTTTGTTTTTCCAAACATCCTGTTATGGGAAAACCTGTGTTGTGTGTTTTTACATGACCTTCATCTTTCCATCCTGGTTTAGATAAAGCTTCATGAGCTTCCTGCTAATTAAATTATAAGAAAGCGAAACACGCTCTGGCACGTACTTTCGGCTTACACTATATCCAGGTTTGATTAAGAAAAATTAAAGAAAAGTGATACCGAACGGTGGTGCTTTGGGACCGAGCTTTCTACTCGGAAATATAATTTATTGATATCATTAACTTTTGTTTAGGCCATGGGCCCAATGAAATCTTACTTCTAATAATCAGATGGCCAACGCGGCCGCTAATTCAATAGATAGATGTAAGTTTATATTTGTTATTTTCTATCCCTATAGCTATTGGCCATTGGGGTATTTATGGGTATCGTGGGAGATTTTTTAAAATGAATGAGGTGCAATTTCTTTCATTTGGTTTGTAGGAGCTTGGGAAAATTGAATATTAATAATGCACTTTCGGCCATTTAAGCAAAATCTAATGTATATTTTCAACTAGTTATCATGCCTTTCTTCGGCATTGTTTTTGCTTTAAGAAAAAACAATTTAATAGGAATACTTATGAAAGCATTATTGATGACATTTTTATTAGCAACTGTGGCCCTGGCGCAAGTTCAGCCAAAGATTAGGCTTGTCTCTGATATTGATACAGAGCTTATTGATGGTGGATTAAAACTTGAAATCAATCATGAAAGCTCTGCTGAGCAAATTAAGCAAGCTAAAGCTCATCTTAGTGATATCAGTAATCGTCTTAATGGAATTTCAAAAAGAGCGGAAATGACTTCAAAGGTTTGGTACAAACTTTCAAAGGGTGAATACGAGAATTCTGATCCTCTTGTTAATGACTATAAGAAAGCAACGGCTTGGTTATTTGAGATAAAGGCCATGCCTTCAGTAGCGAAAGAGAGAGCGGATATTTTAAATGTGGAGCAGGATTTAACTATCTATGATGATGAAGACGGGAATCATGATATCTCTATATCTTTAGAAACGGCTGATAAAGAGGCACTGACACAAGCTGAAATTGCAGGATCTGGACAAATTTTTGAAAGTGCAATCCCACACAAGGTTGAAATTCAAGATGCTTACATGAGTGATTCTGAATTGGAAGCTTCTGTCTTGGCGCAAATTCAAGCAGCCTTAGAGGATATTTACCACGTGGTTAGAAAAGAATATGTAGCTCAAGGCCATTCCTGGTTAGATAGCATCGACTGGCAAAATGGAGCAATTTTTAGGACTGATAGTACATCAATAGAAAGTTCACAACAAAGATAATAAAAAAGGCCCCAGAACTGGGGCCTTATATTTCAATCAATTTTTATGTAAAATGATTAAGCAAGGAGTGGAGCAATTACTAGAGCAACAATACTCATAAGCTTCACTAGAATATTCATGGCAGGGCCAGAAGTATCTTTGAAAGGGTCACCAACAGTATCACCAGTAACGGCTGCTTTGTGGGCTTCTCCACCTTTTACTTCTCCAGGTACATGACCTTGTTCAATTGCTTTTTTAGCATTATCCCAAGCTCCTCCAGCGTTGGCCATAAAGAGGGCAAGTAAAACACCTGTTACTGTTGCCCCAGCAAGCATTCCACCAAGTGCTTCTTTTCCAAGAAGGAAACCAACCACGATTGGAGAAAGTACGGCAACAAGTCCTGGCATCATCATTTCTTTAAGAGCAGCATTGGTTGCAATAGCAATACATCTTTCAGTATCAGGTTTCCCTGTTCCTTCCATAATTCCTGGAATTTCTTTAAATTGACGTCTTACTTCTTCCACCATTTTTTGAGCGGCAGCACCAACAGCACTCATTGTGTTTGCACCAACAAAGAATGGAAGAACGCCACCAATAAAGAGTCCAATAACAACAGTAGGAGTCATAAGGTTAATTGAAGTTAAATCAACTGCAGTTGCGTAAGCTGAGAACATAGCAAGAGCTGTAAGAGCAGCAGAACCAATTGCAAATCCTTTTCCAATAGCAGCTGTCGTATTTCCTAATGAATCAAGTCCATCAGTAATAGCACGAACTTCAGCTCCCAAGTGGCTCATTTCGGCGATACCACCAGCATTATCTGAAATAGGTCCGTAAGCATCTACTGTCATTGTAATCCCAACAGTTGCTAGCATACCAACTGCTGCGATCCCAATTCCGTAAAGACCTGCGAAGTGATTTGAAAAATAAATAGCAGCACAGATAACAAGGATTGGAGCAATACAAGAGTACATACCAACAGCAAGACCTGCGATAATATTTGTTGCAGGTCCAGTTTTACCAGCTTGTGCCACTTTCATTACTGGAGAGAAATCTCCCGAAGTATAATATTCAGTAATAATCCCAATCAAAAAGCCTGAAAGCGATCCAATAACCATGGCGTAAAATGGCCCTAGTGCGTATGGGAAAATTGTAAAGCTCATTGAATCAATAACAAAGTATGAAGCAACAAACATGATAATGAAGCTGATTACAGGAGTCCATCTTAGCGCCTGAGCAGGATCCCATCCTTTAAGAACGTTCATTGCTGAAATCCCAACAACTGAAGCAATTAGACCAATGGCCACAATCATAATCGGAAGAACTATTGGAGCATTTGAGCCTGCAGCTAAAGTTGAGCCAATAAACATTGTTGCGATAACTGAACCAACATAAGATTCAAAAATATCAGCACCCATTCCGGCAGTATCACCAACGTTATCACCGACGTTATCAGCGATTGTAGCAGGGTTTCTTGGGTCATCTTCTGGAATCCCAGCTTCAACTTTACCAACTAGGTCAGCACCAA
>CAYGUN010000011.1:0-24582 GCA_964353025.1 uncultured Bacteriovoracaceae bacterium | reverse complement strand
TCAGCAGACTATTTAAATGCTCCTATGGATGAGAAAGAGTATTACGAATTTATTGAAGAATTGGTGAAGGCCGAAAAAGTGCCACCCGCGAAGTTTGAAGATTACCGATTTTTTGAAAGCTGTCTCCCGGTTGATATTATGGCCGAGCGTGGAGCTGATACGGCGAGATTTTCTTGTATGAAACCTATTGGCCTTGGCATCGAAGGGGAGAAACTTCCTTATGCTGTGGTTCAATTGCGTAAAGAAAATCTACTGGGTTCTGCGTTTAACTTAGTCGGGTTTCAGAATAGACTTACTTATAAAGAACAAGTCAGAGTCTTTAGAAAAATTCCAGGTTTTGAAAAAGCCAGCTTCATTCATTTGGGCTCTGTTCATAGAAACTCTTTTCTGAATTCCAGAAAGCTTTTAAACTTTGATTTAAGTGCAAAGGAATTTTCTAAAGTGTATTTTGCAGGACAAATTACTGGCGTTGAAGGCTATACGGAAAGTGCGAGTATTGGGCTTTATGTGGGATGGCAAATCTTAAGAAAGCTTAAAGGGCAAGAAGCTGTTCGCTGGCCAAATGAAACGGCCATTGGTGCTTTAGTAAATTATATTTTGACCGCTCCAAAGCCCGTTCCTTCTAATATTAACTTTGGACTTCTGCCTTCCATAGAACTGACCAAAGCTCAAAGAAAGTCTAAGGACAGAAAGAAAGTGAAGAAACAATTGGTTGTTGATAAGGCCAAAGAGACTTTTAAAGCATTCATGACAAACGAGACAATAGGGTGAGTGGATTACTATTTATTTTTATGGCCTGTTTTTTGTGGGCCATAGATACTCTTATCAGATACCCACTAGTCGGAAGTGGTATTTCCTCTTTAGAAATAGTGACATTTGAGCATATCTTTCTTACAGCTATTTTCTTTTTGGTCTTTATAAAAAAAATCACCCAACTGGGCGAATTAAAACTCTCTCATCTTTTTTATTTTTTTATTATTGGTGGAGTTGGTTCGGCCATCGCTACCTTATGTTTTACCAGGGCCTTTTATGTGATGAATCCCTCTTTGGTGATTCTGCTGCAAAAACTCCAACCCTTAGTCGCCATTGTCTTGGCCCGAGTTGTGCTGGGTGAAACCATTCAGAAGAATTTTGTTATTTGGGCCATAGTCTGTATTTTTGGCGGTATCTTGATTAGTTACGAGCAAATCTTGCAAGTTTTCACCGATTCTTTTAATGGGGGAAGTGATATTGCCTATGGTTATATTTTTGTTTTGATTTCTGTTGTTGGCTGGGGCTCTGCCACCGTTTTTGGGAAGAAGCTTTCAACCTTGGGTTACTCTGAAGTTCAAATTATGGCAGGACGCTTCTTTTTTGGTTTCCTCACTTTATTGCCCCTTTATCTCACGTTTCAAGCGACAAAAACCTACTCCATGGATGTGTATTCAAAAATCTTGCTCATGGTTTTAATTTCGGGGCTCTTGGCCATGTATTTTTATTATCATGGACTTAAAAGAATTTCAGCTAGGGCCTGTGCATTGGCCGAGATGTTATTTCCTTTTTGTGCCGTTATTGCAAATTGGATTTTCTTAGGTAAAACTTTAAGCCCCATTCAAATTGCTGGTGGAGTTGTTTTAATACTAGGCTCATCCATCATACAAATGAAGAAGTACTGATGAAAGTAGCATTTTTAACCGATTATTTATTAGGAGAAGATAAGGCTTCCTTTATGCTAGAAGTTCTTATCAATATGTATCCTGATGCACCTATATTAACTCTTGCTCATAAGCCAGGCAGTAACTCAGGGCCCATCGAGCAAAGAAAAATCTATTCAACCTTTATATCCCATATGGTGAAATCGAAAGAAGACTTTGTTAAAAAATCTTTCTTGGTACCTTCGGCTCTTAAAGAGCTACCAATTGATGAGTTTGATTTTATTTTTTGTTTCTCTCGTGGTCTTTCTCATTGTTTTAAAACGCGAAAGGATCAGAAAACTTTAGTTTATATTTTTGAGTGGAGTGAACTTTTTGCTAAATACCCAATGGGGATAAGTCGATTATTTAAACCCTATATTGATAAGAAAAGAAGACTGGTGGCCAAAAAGAATACGGTGGTGGCCTATAGTAGTGAGGCCTTTGCTCGCGAGGATTTATTAGAGGGTCGAATTCTTCCTCCTTTTTTTGATACCTCTCATTTTTTATTCTCCGAGCATGATGATGGGTATTATCTGTTGGATGCAGAAGGGTTAAATAAAAAAGAAGTGTTTGAGTTTATTCGGGCCTTTGATTATCTGCAATTAAAGCTTACTATTTGCTCTGACCACAATTTTGATTATGCCTCTAAGTTTATTGAGCTTCGACCATTATCTGATTTAGATAAAGAGGCCCCAAAGGCAAAATGTATTATTATTCCGAGAGACTTTGAGGTTCCCTTCTGTGTTTTAAGAGCTCTTTCTCTAGGTAAACCCGTTTTGATTTTTGATAACCCATTTAATCGCGGTCATTTTCAAGGCATTACAGAGAGCTTTTTAAAATCATGCTCTTATCAGGACATCATTGATTGCACTTTGAAGTTGGAACAAAATATTCCTTTGATAGATAAAAAGAAATTAAGACGTGAGTCTTTAAAGTATAATGGTCGAATTTTTAAGGCGAGAGTTAAGAATTTGATTTCAGAAGTGCTTTAAAATCTTTATTTTTTATAAATATCTTTTCGATGGCCAATCTTTAAAACAAGAATAATAAGTTTTTTATCTACCACTTCATAAATAATCCTGTAATTTCCTTGTCTTACTCGGTAAACATCTTCTTCTCCTTTTAACTTTCGGCATCCCTCAGGAAAAGGCGATATAGCAAGAATCTGAATGGCCTCGATAATTTTCGAAATGTCTTTTTTGGGGATTTTTTTTAGAGACTTCTCTGCCGAAGCAGTAATTTCTATTTTATAATTTGCCACTTGCCTTTAACTCTTTTAAAACTTCGTTAAAATCCCTCGATTTTTCTTTCTTTAATTTTCTGAGTTCAGAGACATCCTCATATTCTTCAATTTTATCCAAAATAGCATCTTCTAAAAATCGATTAATCTTTAACCCTCTATCCTCGCAAAACAAATCAAGAGCGTTCTTAATATCTTCATCAATTTTAGTGGCAAGCTGTTTAGCTCCCATAAAAAACCTCCATTAGTTAGAGTATGATAGCACAAAAGGATAGTTTTTTCTAGATTTATATAGATTGTGTAACTTGTTTAAATTACTGCTTCTTAGGCAGTAGTGATTCTATCTTTTTTATTACTTCAGTTGAAATATCCTCAAATGTTTTCCCATCATAAGGTATCACTGTGGCAGCAGAATGGTTATGCCCTCCGCCTCCGAGTTTTTTGGCAATCACACCCACATCCACGTAACCCAGAGAGCGCAGACTCACTTTGACTTCTCTCGCATCTTCTCGAAACATAACGGCGACTTTAATATTTTCTAAAACCAATAGGTGGTTAATAAAAGCATGGGTATCTTCAATATCTGTTTTATACTTATCTAGAACTTCTTTTCTTAATGAAATCCAACAAACCTGATTAGACTTACTGGAGTGGGCCGATTGCAGAATTTCTCCCAAAAGATGCATATGACAAATTTGTTTAGTGCCATAGATTCCATTATAAGCGTCAGGTGGTTCAATTCCTGTTTCAATCAACTTAGAAATAAGCATATGAGTTGAAGCCGAAACAGTGGGATAGCGAAAACTACTGGTATCAATTAAAATGGCCGTATAAAGTGGCAGGGCAATTTCTTTAGTAAAGGCCACGCCGAGTTCCTGGATGATTTCTCCTACCATTTGGCCAGTTGCAGCTGATGAAGTATCAATACAATGCTCTTCGTGGACTTTTTCGGTAGTAGGGTGATGATCGATAAAAAGGACTTGGGCCTTCTTATTAGATTTAACGACTTCTCCTATATTAGGACCAATGCGCGTAATATTATTGGTGTCTACAACGATAAAGAGATCTGTTTTTAAAAGCTCTGCTTTAGAAATTTGGTCTAGCCCGATAACAACATCATGGGGGTCTAGGTATTTATAACGCTCGAGCAAAGGTTCTTCATTAACGCATATGGCATCTTTACCCAGGGATCTAAGGGCCATACACAGACCAATCTGACTACCGATACCATCAGCATCTGGAAACAGGTGCGTAGAAATGATTATCTTCGATGCTGTATCGATTCTAGTTTTTAATAAGTTCAAAAATTTCATCTTATGTTATTTTCGGTATTCCTTTCAGTTAAGTAAACATTTATAGAAATCCACTCAAGAATATATCTATTGGAAATGATAGAGTTTTCACTTAAAAAAAATACTGCTATGCTAGCCAGTACCAAGGAGTTGGATGGAAACAATAGTAGTTGATAAAATTACTAAGGAGTATGGCAGTAGAGTTGTTTTAAATGCCATTAATTTCAGCGTAAAAGAAGGAAGCATTCATGGGTTTTTAGGACCTAATGGAGCTGGAAAATCAACCACCATGAAAATCATGGCGGGACTACTGTCTGCTACAGATGGTGAAATTTATATTAAGGGTAAAAAAGTTTCCCAAGACCCTAATTACGTAAAATCTATTGTGGGAATTCTACCCGAAGATCTTCCTTTATACCCTTACATGCGAGTGGAAGAATTTTTAAGATTTGTGGCCCAGATTAATGGAGTCATGGGTAAAGATATTCAAAAAAGAGTTGATTACACTCTAGAAAAAACCAGACTCAAAGATGTTTCTCAAAGAGTGATTGGTAATCTATCGCGTGGTTATAAACAAAGAGTAGGGGTTGCTCAGGCCTTAGTTTTTAATCCTGAAGTGATTATCTTAGATGAACCAACTTTGGGGCTTGATCCGGCCAGCATTAAAGAGATGCGTGAGTTTATTAAAGAGCTTAAGCAAGGGCATACCATTATATTATCCAGTCACCAATTGCATGAAGTGGGGCAAATTTGTGATGAACTCACTATTATTAATGAAGGTGAGATAGTCACCACTGGTTCTTTTTCTGAAATCGTCTCACGCTTTAAAACATCAAATATGGTTGAAGTTGAGATGGAGAATTTTCAAGCAGAAAAAATGAAGAGTTTGACCGGGAAGTTAAAATTCATTGAATCATTTGAATATGTAGAAGTAGAGAATAAGATTCATTTCTTTTTAAATACAGAAGTAAAATCCATCAGTGAGTTATGTGATTCACTAGTGCAAGATGGTTTCAAAATCACCAGTTTTAACCAGAAAAAATCTAACTTAGAAGATGTTTTCTTGGAGGCGACCTCAAGATGATATTCACTCTTTATAAAAAAGAAATAAAAACTTATTTTAGCTCTCCCATGGCCTATGTCATGACGGGCTTTTTCAGTCTCATTTGTGGTTGGATCTTTTTTAATTCTATTGCCCGTTATATTCTCCAACTCAATAATGCTGGTCCCGTGGGGGCGCAAGACATTCAGTTTGGTCCAGTGGTCTTTCAAATTTTTGGGAATATGAATATGATATTTTTGTTATTCATTCCTATTATTACCATGAGACTTTTGGCCGAAGAGAAAAAGCTTAAAACCATAGAGCTTTTGTACTCGGCCCCGCTTTCTGATTGGCAGATTATTATTTCAAAATATTTATCAGGAGTGAGCGTTGTTCTTTTTATGCTGAGCTCTACCTTGATGTTTCCTATCGTGCTGTATTTTTCAGGGCTGAATGATTTTAGTTTTTTTATCGCCGGTTACTTGGCCACCATTTTAAATATTGCCATCTATGTGGCCATTGGAGTGATGGCCTCATCCATGACTGAGAATCAGATGATTTCTATTATTTTAGCAGTGGTGATTAGTTTTGGACTGTGGCTTATTACTTGGGCCTCACATATAACTCAAAACTTTTTTTTAGTAGAGTTTTTTCGATATATTGGATTAAGCGTTCATTTTGATATGATTCGAAATGGAATTTTAGAACTGTATCATTTGGGCTATTATTTTTGCGGAATTTTTCTTTGTTTATTTGTAACAAGAAAGGTCCTCGATTCGAGAAATTGGTAATGAAGTTTTTAAATAAAATTTGGTATATCCTCTGTGCTTTCTTCTACCTGGTAGGAGTGGCGACGTGGATTACTTATCCTGAGTATCTCATACTTAATCTTGCTATTATGAGTATTCCCACGGTTATCTTGGGCTTTCTCTTATGGCCCAATCGAGAGTATTTGTATCTCAAAGCAACGACTCGTTACTCCAAGAAGCTTTATTCTCACTCTTTAAATATTTTCTTAGTTTCCTGTATTTTATTTTTAGGCCAATACCTTTTGTATAAAAATTCTTATTTTTGGGATTTAACTCAAGATAAGAAATTTACTCTGCCCGATCAGTCCAGAGAGGCACTCAAGGCAATGAAGGGACCGGTTGAATTCATTTTTTTCTCAAAGCGCGCGAACTGGGATAGAAGCTTACCTGATTTAAGACTGTATCAGCACGCCAAAACAGACTTAACATTATCTGCATACGATATTGATACCAACCCCACACTAGTTAAGGCCAATAATATTGAGAAAGACTCCACTCTACTGATAAAATATAGAGGTGTTAATAAACTAGTTTATCCCACCAATCACTTAAATATTACGAATGCCCTTTTAAAATTATTAAGAAACAAAGAAATAAAGGTTTACTTAACTAAGGGCCATGATGAAGTTGAGCCTAGTCTCGAATCAAGAGAGGGGGCCTCTCAATTAGTCAGTTATATTCAAAATTCTTCCTACCAAGTTGGTTTGGTGGATTTAATGAAAGCGGGAGTTCCACCCGATGCTTATGCATTAGTTGTTTTAGGCCCGCGCAAGGCCTTTCATGAAAAAGAAATAAAACTCCTGGAAGCTTTTATTGAGAAGGGAGGAAAACTACTGGTGACCCTGGGACCAGAGTTTAAAGGCTTTCCTCATGGAAATTTAAAAAAGCTCTTTGCTAAATATGGCCTTAAAGTCAGAAATAATATTATCGTGGATATGCTTTCACGCAACTATAATGCGGATGCGACAGTTCCCATCATTAATCAATTTGATGAAAAACATCCCATCACTCGTGGTTTTAAAGGACGGATTTTCTTTCCTTTGACTACCTCAGTGGAATTGGCCGATGCTGCTGATGAAGTAAAGGCGAGCTTATTAGCATTCTCTAATCAGTTTCCTGCTAGTTGGGCAGAAAGTGATTTAAAGGGAGTCATCAAAGGAACCGCCAAGTTTGATAAGAAAGATGCTAAAGGCCCTCAAGCTGTTTTAGGTATCTCTGAGTATAAACATGCTAAACTGGCCTTGTTTGGAAACACTTCTTTTATTATTAATGCCTATAAAGATCAGGGACATAATTTTAATCTTTTCCTGAATACTCTTTCATGGTTGGTCGATGATGAGCCTATCACTTCTTTCAATCGACCTGATGTTGGTAATCAAGTGATTTTAATGAGTGATGGCCAAGTGCAATTGATTTTCTACTTTTCGGTCGTGTTTCTTCCTTTAGTTTTATTTGGCTTTGCCATTTTCTTATATAAAAGGAAGCAGCACCTTTAATGAAAAATAGTATTCTCTTTCTTATTCTTATTTTTTTGCTTGGAATTACCTATGTTCTACAAGAGTATCTTCCTCCAAAAGATTTACTGGAGCAGCAAAATATGTCCAGGGCCATTTGGACAGAGAACCTGACGAAGGTAAATTTGCCAAATTTTACAGTTTTAAAAGAGGAAAAGGGTTTTCATATCCAAGGCCATCTGTTTCCTGTCTCTAGTCAAAAATTAGAAAAATTGGTCGCAGCATTCGCGGCCATTCACGTGGTCAAAAAAATTCCTGTTGATATTGAAGACTCATCTAAGATGGAAGAGTTTTTGGGTAAAAATCCTCTCTCATTTAGTATAGAAACAGATAACGAAGTCACTAAGTACCAGTTAGGGGAATCTCCATCTGTGACCGGCAACTTTTATTTATTAAGGGAAAAATACTATTCTAAAGAATTACTTCTTTGTAGTGATGAGAGTGTGGCAGAGCATATTTACCGAACTGATAATGAATTACAACTTAAGAAATTTTATTCTTTCTATCAAAAAATAAACTCTAAACCAGTCGATTTTATGAATCGAAAAATTTTTGAATGGTTGATTCATCAACCGTTGGAAGAAGTGGAATTTAATAATACTCGCAATCGCTTTTTCTCAGTGAACTTTAAGACTAAAGAGACGTCGCCCAAGCCATTGGATGGCATTCAATATAATGAGAGGTTTTTTAACGAGTTTCTCAAGCAATTAGTGGGGCTTGAGTTTTCGCAGATTCATGAACGAGGCAAGAAGCTAGAAAATGAAATCGCCTCCATTAAGCTTTCTGCCGATAATAAGATTTCATTATTTCAAAAGTATGGAGATAAAACCGGACATTTTATTTCTTACCCCAAGTCAGCTTTTATTTATGAGGTGCAAACCTTTGAAGGCAATATTTTCTTTCAACATGTTCAGGCCTTTTGGCTTAAGAACTTGGCCTTTACTCAGAAAGTCAAAACCCTGGATGGTCTAAGTTTTGATATGACATTTTTCGACTCCAAGAAAAATAAAAAGTTTACGGTCTTGGTCCAAGATAAAGAACTTTTCCAAATCACAGTTAAAGACAGACCCCATTGGATAGTGGACGATAAAAAAATAACCAGTTTGTTAAAGATTTTTTTTGGTCTTGAAGGCTACGCCCAGGCCAGTATGGTGGAAGAGTATACTGAGCAGTTTAAGCTTGAAAATGAAAATGCCAGGGAGTTTCGGATTGAAATTCTGGGTAAAAAGCTTGATTTCTATCAAAAGAATCTAGAAATCGTGGTTGCGAACTTAACAGAGCGCTATATTCTGCATTATCCTAATCTAGATAAAATGAACTTTGGAAATATTCCCAAGGCCTTTTTTAATAATTCAGGAGAACCCTAGTCATGCTTTATATGCGCGAACTTTTTATTTCCTACTTCGCCTCAATTGTTTATCCGTTTAGGGTCCATGATTATTTTAGATTTAAGATACCTCTACCGGAGCCTGATTGGGCCTATCCCAGAGAGCTTAATATTTTTGAAGCCATTTGTGTTTCATGGGTATTTGAACTAGTTAAGGCCATCATTCAAGTTCTATTGATTAATATTACTTTGATTGGAGTGACCTCTTATCACCAAGAGGCCAGTAGCTATATTGGAAGTTTTCCTATGTTTGCGGCTTTCTCAAGTCATTCGTTTTTCTTACTGGCCATTGGGATTCGAGTGGTCTTGTTTCCCATTATCTCGCTGATTAGTTATGAGTTTTGGTCTATCGTTTTAAGATTCGTGGGGCATATGATGGAGACTCCAGGACAGTTACATCAGATAGCTGAAAGAATTATTGTCTCATCTCAAAGTTCCCACTTATTTAGTGTGGTTCCAATTGTGGGTGATTTTGCCCAAAAAATCGCTAGCATGTTTCTTATGTTTGCTGGGATTCGAAAGCATTTGCAAACTTCAACCTTGCTAAGCATTATAATACTATTTATTCCGGTGTTTCTTATCATTGGAATCGTAGGTTTTCTCTCAGTTAGCTTTGTTCTTTTCTTTATTTAGAGCTAATTAACAATAAATACTGTCTAAAAAGACATTAAATGGGCCATGCGTCAGGCGTTATAATTGCCACCTTAATAAATTTTTGGAAAAATGCTGAAAACTAATTGGAGAGGGGATATTAATGGCCTATTTTGTACATGGTTCTATTGAAGTTGTTTGCGGACCTATGTTTTCAGGAAAAACAGAAGAGCTCATCAGACGAGTCAGACGTGCTCAAATAGCGAGACAAAAAGTTCAAATTTTTAAACCTGCCATTGATACCAGATACGATGATAAAGATGTTGTCAGTCATACTGCCCAAAGTATCCATAGTGAGCCGGTGGAAAAAGCGATTGATATTTTAGTGAATATTAAAGACTCAACTCGAGTCGTGGCCATTGATGAAATTCAATTTTTTGATAATGATATTGTTCATATTGTAGATAAGTTAGCTCGTCGAGGCTTGCGTGTTATATGTGCGGGTCTGGACTTAGACTATAAGGCCATTCCTTTTGGTCCTATGCCACAGCTTTTGGCCATTGCAGATGAGGTGGTAAAGATTCATGCAATTTGCACCGTTTGTGGAGCACCTGCGACAAGAAGCCAGAGAATCGTAAATGACAACCAAGAGCAAGTTCTCCTAGGTGAGACTGATAGTTACGAAGCGAGATGCCGCGGCCACTATGAGTACGCTGAAGATGAGCCTACTTTGCTTCCTTTGGAGCAAGAGATACGACCTTTGCTTGAAAATTAATCATTATGATGTCATAAATGAGTATGGAATATTATTCACCTGAAGTACTCATTTCCGAAGAACAGATTGCCACTAGAATTAAAGAGCTAGGCGAGCAAATAACTAGAGATTTCCCTAATCAGGAAGTTGTCCTTCTTTGTGTTTTAAAAGGGGCCTATGTTTTCTGTGCTGATTTAATGAGAAAAATTAATCTCCCTGTGCGTTTGGAATTTGTCTCTTGCTCATCTTATGCTGATAGTATGCAAAGTAGCGGTAAAGTCAAAATTGATATGGATGCCACTGGGCCAATTGAAAACCAAAACGTGATTATCGTTGAAGACATCGTGGATTCAGGTCTGACTATCAAAACATTGATTGAAGTTCTTAAAATTAAAAAACCAAAACTGATTAAACTCGCTTCTCTTTTGCATAAACCAAGCCGTACTAAACATGAAAATAAAATTGATTATTTGGCCTTTGAAATTGATGACAAATTTGTTGTGGGTTACGGGCTAGATTATGCGGGAAGATATAGAGAGCTTCCTTACATAGGTTTTTTAAATGCAGGTCACTAAAGAAGGCAGCGTAAGAGTTGACCTAGTTGGTGGTACTCTTGATCTTGAGCCCATTCATTTAATTCTTAAAAATGTTGTGACTCTTAATGTGGCCACATCCCTTAAGGCCCAAGTGACACTTGATTCAACCAAAGAAGACTTCATTGAAATTGAGTCCCTTGATTATAAAACCAATTATAAATTTAAAGCGTCCGAATTTACTTACGAAAATCTTTACGAGTCCGATCACTTTGGACCAATGAAATTTGTCTGTCAGATTCTTGATTTTTTTAAAGTAAATAAAGAGCTAAAACTGACCATGAGTTCTGGTGCTCCAGCGGGCTCAGGTCTGGGTGGATCTTCTGCTATGGGAGTGACTCTCTTTAATGCATTAAGCGAGTATTTTAAAAAACCTTTTTTAAAAACTCAGATTATAAAGTCAGTTAAAGATATTGAAAGCAGAATTTTAAATCAAGGCATCGCAGGTTACCAAGATTATCATCCGGCCCTCTATGGTGGAGTCTTAGGACTTGTTCCTTCTACCGGTGAATTACAGGTGGAGCAGCTCTATACACCAGAGTTAAAAAAATATCTAGAGTCTCATATAAGTTTAATTTTTTCTGGAAAATCAAGACTTTCAGGCATGAATAATTGGGAAATGTATAAGTCATTTTTTGATAAAGACGCAGTTATCCGTAAGGGATTACAAGAAATTGCACGTGTTTCTTATGAAACCTACCAAAATATCAAGCAAGAATCATACCAAAATATAGCAAATCTCATCGGAAAAGAAGGTGAGTGTCGTGCGAAATTATTTCCAGGAATTTACTCTAAGGAAATGAGTGAATTCCATGTTACAATGAAGAAGAAGCTTCCAAATGCCGGCATGAAAGTGTGCGGAGCAGGTGGAGGCGGATGTTTTATTGTAACTCATCAAGATGATCAAAGAGATGAGGTTGATAGTCTGATTGATGAGTTTAAGATGCAAAGATTAGAATTTTGCATCGAAAAACCCATTGAGTGAGATTATGTCCCAAAAGACAAATATTGCAGGAATGAGTATCGGTGGAGGAAAAAAGGAGAATTTTTTCTTCTGTCTGCTTGAGTATTTTGAAAACTCTGAAAGATGGTTTCTCACTTCTGTTCACCAAGTAAAAGATGAAGATGACTTAGATGGAGATGAGGCGATTACCGCTTGGGTTGATAAGTATGGCCTTAACCAACTAGTGGTTGATTTTCCTTTATCTCGCCCTCCTTGTGATACCTGTGAACTTAAGTGCCCTGGAACAAAAAAATGCCATCATCCAACAGTGGTACAAATTAGACAAATGATGGATGAACTACTGGTTGAAGATCATGCCCGTATGCTGAAAAATCCTAAAAAATACGAAGAAGAAAGAGTTGAAGATAATATGGTTCACTATTCACGTGACGTGCATAGTAAGAAACCAGTGGATCATCTTTTATCCAGAGCTTTTAAAAGAAAATTAAAAAAAGGGTTTATTCCTTATTGGAATAGGGCCGTCGATTTTTTCATCTGGAAGAATTACTACGACCAACTACTGACTTTATTTAAAATTTCTTATGATTCTTTTAATAATGTTTCAATGATGCTTATTTCAAAATTTAAATATTTACTGAGACATTTACCTGATGATTTAGAAATTTTTGAATCTCAGGCGAACCTTACATTACTTGAATTGCACCGAAGTGGAATTATCAGTAAAAATCAAATCCTTATGCTCTCTGATATTGAACAATCTGTTATTGCGAGACTTGAAATCATTAGATGTATTGAAAAGAAGCTCAATGTTTTTATCTATGAAAATGATTTAGAGCTCATTGTAAAAAGACCCAAGGCCTTTGAATCTTTTATTCTTGCCGTGAGTGGGAAGCAGTTTCTAGATAAGAAAATGAGAGAGATTCCTGATTGGACCGGACAAAAAGAAGTGCGCTTTATTTTGCCGATTTTTTAAGTTCATCAAAACTATAAAAACCAAGAGTCACAAAGCTATAAATAGCAATCTGTAGTAGGTTGGCCAGACTCCAAACATTGAGATTCATCATCTCACCAAAGAAACCTAAAACAGTAATAATCAAAGAAGTCACCACCATAAAACGGGTATAAGCAATTCCTGAGGGTCTTCTTTGAGCAAAAAGAAAATAGAAAAAGGCATTTACAATGATAAAGACAATCAGCATTGTCCAAATGGTCATATAAAGCAGACCTTCACCTTCAGCTATATCAGTGACTGATAGTGTTCTAGGATCGATTTGATTGGCCACTAGCATTTTTAAAAACAGCTGGTGGAAAGCGCCCTTGGATAACCAGACTTTTTTGGCATAAACGGCATGAACCAGATCCCCCATTACACAGAGGATAAAAGAACTATAGAGGAACTTATTTAGCCCAATATTATTCAGATAGAATGCTTTGAATTTAGTCATACTTCATACTAGAATAGAGTTAAATTTTTGAAAAGAGTATTTTGTGTTTATAGATTCGCTTTTATTGATTTTGTCCATGGTTTTGCTCTATTCAGGAGCTGAGGTTGCACTAAACTCCTCTGAGAAGCTTGGTTTGAGAATGGGACTTTCTCCTTTGGCCATTGGAATGGTTCTGGTGGGAATGGGTACATCATTACCTGAATTTTTTGTCTCGCATATTGCCTCCATGAACGGCAACTATGATATGGCGATTGGTAATATTATCGGTTCTAATATCGCCAATACTTTTCTCATTCTTTCTATCTCATCAATTTTTGCCTCGCTGCCTTTGGGGGATGACAATTTAAAAGAGAATCTCTTTTTTCATTTAGTTTTATCTTTTTTAATTGCTCTTACCTTTTTATTTCAAAAACAAGTTGATATGACCACTCTTGTTTATTACGGAGTTTTCTTTCTAGTATATCTGTATTTTATCTATCGAGACATGAAACAAAATAGAGACTATGGAATTCATAAAGAAGAAATACTTGAAAAGGATATATTAAAATTTAAAGATAAAACTTGGGTTTTATTGTCCTTAATGGTTTTTGGCTTCTATCTGCTCTACTTGGGAGGAGATCTCTTAGTTGAGTCAGGTTCTAGAATTTGCAAAGACTTGGGGGTTTCAGAATATGTGATATCTGTTATCTTTGTTTCCTTTGGAACTTCACTGCCAGAGCTTGTAACCTCTATTATGGCCAGTATTCGTAAGAAGCATACGGATATTATCGTGGGGAATATAATCGGTTCCAATATTTTTAATGTGGCCCTTATTTTGGGAAGCCTCGGTATTTACTCCATTCCCCTAAGTGGCTTCTACCACTATGAAGTGTATGCTCTCGTTGGAGTTTCAGTTTTTCTACTTTTATTATCTTTACTAAAGAGTCCATTGAATAAGATAAGTGGGGTTTGGTTTCTGTTTATCTATGTTGGGTTTTTGTATTATTGGGTGAGTACGGCCAGGTAAAAATTCTTCTTTTCTGAAATAATTATTTCAAAGAATAAATTCATCCTTTATTTCAAGATCTTATGACCAATTTATAAAGCTTTATCTTTGAACTAAGTACTTAGAATTTCCATGAGCTCAAACGAATGGATAATTTCATTGTGAGTGCAAATGTATGGACAAAGCAACAGAAGTAGGGTAAGCTGATGAAAGCTTGGATCGTTTATTGTGTGAAAAAGAACCAACAGTTAAGAAAACGAAGAGGTAGATTTTCTCTTGATTTTGATGACGTGATAGATGAGTTAAAAAATGGAGACTTTATAGTTATTGATGGCCCAAACAAAGATTATAAAGAGCAAAAGTCATTTTTAATTGAATTGCAAGGTTATCCAATTATAGTTCCATTTAATATCAGAGGAAATGTCATTCAATTAATAACCATGTTTCCAGATAGGAGATATAAAAATGCCAAAATCGAAACGAGAAAGGCTTCAGAGTCACGCTAAGACTCACCAGCATAAAATAGATGAACAGCTTACTGAACAGCTTAGGCATTCTCTCTCTGATGCTAAGATAAATCTTCGTATTCCAGCGCAATTAAAAGAAGAGCTAATAGCGGCTGCCAAGAAGAGAAATATACCTTATCAAAGATATATTAAAAGTATTTTACTTGATGCTGTTATTAAGGATAAAGCAAGTTAGAGTTTAATCGTACTGCCCTTGCCGAAGCTTCCTCTCGACATCTTTTTTGGCCGCACTATCTCGCTTGTCATGGAGTTTTTTCCCTTTGGCCAAGGCAATCTCAAGCTTTACTCGAGAACCTTTAAAATAAATCATAGTAGGCACAATGGTCAGACCGCGTGCGCCCATACCTTTGATTAAAAGTTCGATTTCTTTTTTATTTAAAAGCAGTTTTCTTTTTCTGGTCTCTCTATGATTATTAATATTTCCAAATTCATAGTGAGCAATATGCATGTTCTGGACCCAGACCTCATTTTTATTATCAACGCTGACAAAAGCTTCTGTGATTTTGACTTTACCATCACGAATGGACTTTACTTCAGTTCCCTGTAGTTCAATACCGGCCTCAAACTTCTCTTCTAAGAAGTAGTCGTAGCTCGCTCTTTTATTTTTAACGATGACCTTAATGCCCATTATTTTAAATCCTTAATACTTTCAAATAAAGCAATCACACGCTTTTGGTCAAGGGCCTCAGCCCTAATTTGAGTGTCAATATCTAGTTTAGCAAGGATTTCAGAGATATTTGAGTATTTTCTTTTTAAAACAGAGCCCAATTGTTTTCTTTTTTGAGAGAACAAAAGTCTTACAAAGCTTTCAAATTTAACAAATGACTCTAGCGGGACCTCTGGATTTTCTTTTCGAACTCCGGTGAGAACTAGAGAGTCCACCTTGGGTTGAGGTCTGAAGCAACCAGGAGGAGCTTTAATAAGTGGTTTAAGAGCAAAATAGTTCTGCCCCAATGACATGAGGGAGCTCATTGAATTTTTCTTTGCTTGAGGAGGGCATATTTTTTCAGCTACTTCTTTTTGAAACATTAAAGTTAAATATTTAATCTGTGGGATCTGAAGAAAGAGAATAAAAAGTTGAGAGCTTACCTGGTAGGGCAGGTTTGAAACGAGCCATATTTTCTTATCAGCAAGTCCTTTCTCTTTTATAAAACTTTCCCAATCAAAATGAAGAGCATCGGTAAAGATGAGATGACCATCGTCCAAGATAGGGGAGAGTATTTCATCAAACCTGCGATCGAGTTCAATGGCATAAAAAGGTTTAGAGCTTTTACTTAATTTTTGGGTTAAAACTCCTGGGCCCGGGCCTATTTCTATAATGACTTCGGCATCACTTACAAAATTCGTGGTAATTTTGTTAATCACATTCTGATCAATCAGAAAATGCTGTCCTAGATTCTTATCGGCTTTAGGGTACATTGGGATCCTTGGATAAAAATCTACTGCGAGCATCTGTTTTTAAGCATTCAGGAAAACTCAGAGCATCTTCATGATTGCGAAGAGCGAAGTTTGCAATCATGGCCCCATTATCAGTACAAAACTTAGGTTCAACAAAATGAACATGTTTTAATTTTTCTTGAAAGAGACTACGAAGTCTGGTGTTACAAGCTACTCCACCACCGACAACAATAGGAAGATCTTTAATGTCGTTAAGCTTAAATGCTTTGGCGAGTTTAAAACGAAGTGAATCAACAATAGCAAATTGATAAGAAGCACAGACATCATAAAAATTTTGAAACTTTTCATCCTTTGTTTCAAATTGAGTCGGAACTTTTATATCAGCGTGGTCATTCATAAAAACTCTTAAGGACGTTTTAAGTCCAGAGAAACTCATTTTAGTATCACCAGAATGCTTAAGCCCAATAGGGAATGTATATTTTTTCTCATCTCCAAAGCTTGCAAGCCTATCAATGATATGGCCCGCAGGATATCCAAGTCCCAAAATTTTTCCACCCTTATCAAAGGCCTCACCTGCGGCATCATCAATAGTGTGGCCTATGGTCTTAAATGTTTTTCTGTCTTCCACTAAGAAAAAGGCGCTATGGCCTCCACTGACTAACACTCCAATATAAGGATAAGAAATATCTTGAGTTAAATGAATCGCTTCAAGGTGAGCAAAAAGGTGATTCACGGCCAGAAGGGGTTTTTGAGTCAGCAAGCTAATTGTTTTAGCGCTATTAAGACCGGTTAACAGAGGGCCCAAAAGTCCAGGGTAAGTTGTGACTCCGATTAAGTCGATATCTTCAATTTTGAGTCTTGCCTCTTCAAAGCAGGACTTAAGTAGTGGTGTGATTTTTTCAAGATGATTACGGGCCGCAATTTCAGGAACAACGCCGCCCCAAAGTTTAAAAATCTCTTCTTGTCCAAAGCGCAGGTGAGAGAGCACTTCCACTTCTTTTTGAGAGGACTTTAATAAACACACTGATGTGTCGTCACAACTTGTTTCGATTCCAAGAACAATCATTACTCACCTTTAGGACAAGATACTTTATCTAGCATTTGCTTAAAAACTTGTCCATTAAGGTTCGTGGGTTGTCCCTTACTGTCTTTGCTGTACCACTGAGGAGATTGATCTTTTGTATGGCAATTCAGGCACTTATCTTTCATTGTGGTTTTCGCTTCAACAGGAGCTACCTCAAATGGGTGTTCATTAGCCTTTTCGTGGCAGTTTAAGCATTGAACATTGGCATAATTATGGGTGACCTTGAATTTCCCATCTAATTTAATCCAAGCCTCAGAGAGCTTTTTGCGCATTTTAGGAGCAAGTTCCCTTAAGTCTTTCTTGGTATGAAATATTTTTTCAAAACTTGTCCAATAATCAGGAGAAACTTCACCTGCTTTTTCATCAGTGATAATTTTATCATGAGTGAAGAAGCCATTCTTCTTTTCAAAATTTAGACTATGGCATCCGATACAATTGCGATTTTTTTCTTCTGCATTTTTATGAAGAGTGACATAGGCCAAGGAGTGAGCTGTTGTTTGCCAAAAGTGAGACTGTTTCTTGTGACATTCAAAACAGCTTTGATAAGTAGGAGCAGGCCCTTTACTTTCAAAACTTCCAAATTGTTCTTTCTGCTCTTTTTCTTGAATGATAGAGAGATCTTTTTTGTGTGTATCAATAAATTGAACAAATGGATTATTTGCTAGGGCCTTATCAAGATTCTCACTGACTTCATGAACCTTATAAGTTGTTTTGCCTGTTTTAAGTTCAATTTTAATTTCACCTAAGTAATGGTTACGAGAAAGCACTTGTCCAATCTGAGTTTTTGCTACATCAATGCTATTTTGTAAAAAGCTTTGAGTGTGGGCCCCTATGATCCAGTCAATCATGGGAAGCTCTACTGCCAGTTTTGATTGGTCATAGGATAGACCTGAGTGGGATAAAACAATGATTTTCACTTGTCTGTTTTCAACTGGTTTAATTTGAGTGATTTCTTTTTTCAAAGCAGCGATAGGGTCGTCAAATAAGTTTTTGATCCCCCCATTAAGGGGGCCACTATTAACCACTCCAAAGAAGTAGAGGTCGTAGTTATTAATAGAGAGTTGAAACCTGGGAATACTATGAGGAAGTTCAGTACTTTTTTTTGCATTTGTCATCAGAGTTTGAAATTTACTCTCATCTAATATTTTTTTAAGCTCAGCACTTCCTTGCGCAAAATCATAATCTCCAGGGGTAAAAAGTTTAAGGCCTATTTGATTTTGTGCTTTGACAATATTATGGGCGGTAAATTTCAAAGATTTGGCATAGGCCGCAGGTATGACTGAGTTTGGAAAAAGCATATCTCCTGAATCCACATAAAATGTGTAGGAGTCTTGCGCAATCTTATGCATAAGTCCTGCGACTTGAGGTAGACCGCCGAGAGGAAATTGTCTACAACCACAGGGATGAGTTTCTCCATGAATATTATGAGAGAAAAGGATTGAAATGAATTCTTTATCAGTCTTAACTTTTTTAGTCGTCTCTTCTGACTGGTCACATGAAACTGTCATTATAAAAATGGAGAAACATCCAATAAGAAGAAAGAAACTATAAAGAGCTGAGTTGCTTTTTTGCTTGGTCTGCATAAGAGCTCTTTGAGTATTGTTTCATTACCTTGTTAAATGTTTCGCGTGCTTCATCTTGCTGCTTCAATGCTTGAAAGCAAAGACCAATATGATAGAGAGCACTGGGGGATTTAGAAGAGCGAGGCCACTTGGTATAGATTTTACTTAAGTGCACTAAAGCATCATTATAATTTTTCTTCTTGTATTCAATAATCCCTAGATTTAAAAGGGCCGCATTATTTTTAGCAGCACCTAGTTTTTTACCACTAATAAGTTCTTCATAAATTTCTTGTGCATCTGAGTATTTATTTTTAGAAAAAAGTTTATCTGCTTTTTCAAGATCATCCACTGCCGAAGATTTAGAGCTTTTTGACTTACCACTTCCGCCAAGAGAGCTTAAAGACTTTGTTACTTTTTTAATAAATTCACTTTGCTGATCAACTTGTTTTTCTAGTGAAGATATAGATTGCTGGTTCTTTGAGGCCATCTCTTTTAGTGAGGCCATTTGTTCATTAATTTGTTCCATGAATTTTTTCAATTTTTCATCAGAGTCTTGAGTTTGTTGAAATTGTTTATGTTCAATTTCCTCAAAGCGACCTTGATAGCCATCGACTGTTGATTGCAGCGTTTGGATTTGAACTAAGAAGTCTTTGTTAAATTTTTGGCCTTGGGCCAATTGCTGCTCAACTCGTTGCTCTTTTTGAATTTCTTCTGTTGTTTTCAAACAGCTGGAGAAAAGTAAAGCGAAAAGCAGTGAATTTATAATTGTTTTCATACGGTTATTTTAACAGAGAGTTAAAATGAATCCTAGTAAGAATTAATCTTCTTCTAGGGCAACCGCTCTAATGGCAGCAAACTCTGCTCTTTCAGAGAATTTCTTAGACAGCACTGCAAATTCCCGAGCTTTATTGAAATATTTTCTTCGATAGTAAGACTTTGCTTTTAAATAGTAGACTTCAGATTTTCTAAAAAGATTAGGGGCTTTCTCGTCGGCTTTGGCTTCTTTTGCTGCAAGAAACGCAGCTTGGGCTAAACTCATTTCAAGTTTAGGCCGTGCGGTCGCTAGACCGCACGAGGCTATTAAAAAAATAATTGGTAATAACTTTAAAAAGTCTTTAGGCATTACTTAGCTGTAATGACGAAATTGGCTCTTCTGTTTTTTCCCCATGCACTTTCGTCATGTCCAAATTCAACAGGTCTTTCTTTACCAAAAGAAACAATTGTGACTCTTGAAGATGAGATGCCAGCAGCTACTAAATAATCTTTAACGGCTCTTGCTCTTCTTTCACCTAGTGCTAGGTTATACTGAATTCCTCCACGCTCATCACAATGCCCTTCAATTTGAATATCAACATTGTCATTTTCTTTTAAGAAAAGTGCATTAGCTTCTAATAGAGCTCTTGTTGTTGAACCAAGTGATGAAGAATCAAATCTAAAGTATACAGTCTGCAATGGACCTGCTTTACCTGAGTCAGAATCTCCATTTAACTCTAATGTCATTGCATCATTCATGGCACCATCAAGAGCAGCATCTTGAGAGTTATTTGGTTTTCCAGAACCACAGCTTGCAATAAATAAAGCAAGTAGAGTGAGAACAGTAATTTTTGAGCGAATAAATGGCAACATTGAAGTCTCCTTTAAGTAAGTATATTTCTAATAATTCTATTAAGTTGTTTAACTTATATCGGTTAAATTATTGCATAAGTTAAATCTCTTTGCATACTTTTTTGAAGTTCTTTCAGTTAGTAAGGGAAATTGAAGAAGTTTAGAAAATTTTTAAAGTTTAGTTTTTCAAAAAGAAGTCATAAACTTGACGCTTTGACTGTGGTGGTCGTCAAAAAAACTACTGCTGATTTTTCAACAAAGGCGGCCAGCACAGGCTTTCAACGTCTGTGTCATGCGTAACAAAGTTGGCACATGGGTTGCACATGTTATAGGTGTGTGTGTGTTGGGGTTATAAGAAAAGGATTTTTTTATAGCTTCTCCTTACGTCTCTCGAAAAAAAAGCCTGTCATTTATTGACGGGCTTTTTTTTTATCTAAACAAGAAGATCGTATATGACTGAAGCAAGGGCCCGAGAACCTTTAGAGGAGCGATCAAAAACGGGATTGTATTCATAAATTCCCATCGCTTTTTGACATTTCAGAGCTTTATACCAATTACAAAGCTCTTTAATGTGTGCAAGTGGCAAACCTTGGTGGTTAACAGCACTAACTCCTTCCATTATGGAAGGATCAATAGCATCACAATCAAGGCTTAGGATGAAAAAAGTCTTATCATTAAATTGTTGCTTGATGCTAGATAGAAGAGCAGCAGGTAGAGTGCCAAAGTTCTGACTTAATTTCATGGCGTCATTAAAACTCGTCACTGACATAATATTTTTATCTAAACTGAGAGTCGATTGCGAATTGGCAAAAAAATGAATCCCATATTGGTACAATAAAAAATTTTTCTTAGTTTCTTCAGCAAATTGCCTAAAAGGTGTTCCTGAATGAGGGTGAGGGGATTTTCTCGTATCGCAATGAGCATCTATGTTTAAGACGACAATGTTTTCAAAATTCTCCTCGCATGCCTTTAATAGGGGATAGATATGATCATGTCCTCCTCCAATATGGATAGGGCTTCTGTGGATAAGCTTTTTAATTTCATTAGATTCAGCTAGTTGGGCCTGTCCAAAATCCAGTAGTTCATTTTCATAACTGGCCACTTCTTTAATACCAATTGGTTCTTGTTGGTGGAACTGGAGGTTTTTTAATTGGGCCAAAACTGCTTGAGGTGCGTAGCGACTTCCATTTCGACCAAGATTTCTCATAACACCAACATCACTTGAGCTTGTTAGTATTATATTTTTGGATTTTTTTGTGTCATCGCAAATTATTTTGTTTAGTTTTTCGCTCTCTCGAATACTATCAGTTGTGTAAAAATGTTTATTCATTATCTACTCACTTTATTTAAGATTGTTCCGAATATACAATATTGTTAGTTCATTGGACATTGAAATGGCATTTCAATGAAGTCAATGAGAGGAATAGGGATACTTGATGGGAAAAGTCTGGTACATAGTTAAAGATGATGAGCACCTAGGACCTTATACTTATTTTGATTTGAAAGATTTAAGTCGCAATAAAAAGATTATGGGGCATACTTTAGTTTGGAAAAAAGGGCTTAAGAGTGCTCAGCAGTTTTCAAAGATAGAAGATACTTCTAATAAATCATTAAAAGATAGACTAATGTTTAAAAAAGTTAAAACAAAAGAACAAGAAGCAGTAAAGAAACTTGAACAAGGGCTTAAGCTATTACAACGTGATGAATTTGTAAGACTTACAAATGAAACTTCGTTTTTTAATTTCAAAAAAGCTTTTGCTGCGTTTGTTATAACATCTTTTCTTGGAGTGATGCCTTTTGCTTATGAAGTCTATCAATTGGCATCATTTAATATTTCAAGACCAAGCGGTTTAAAGACTTTGGACTATGAAAGACTGAGACTTGTAGGACAAAACGCTTTTGAGGAAATTACAGTAGGTGTTGCTCCTTCTAAAGATATGTCAGAACTTGTTTTGGCCACAAACTTTCCTTTTGATGGAGAGCTTGAAATAACGATTAAAAGTATTCAAGATAAAATGATTATCCCTGAAATTGTCGTAGTGAAATCAAGAGCAAGGCTGGAAAACCGACTTGCCGCTTTCTCATCATTTCAATATGAAGTGGGAACAAGAATTCTACCTGGCTATTATCAAATTGAAGTGAATCTTGTGGGTGCCGCTGAAGGAAGTTATTGGGTAGAAAGGTTTGTGACTTTACAAAAAAACTTATCTCAATCAACAGTTGAACTTTTATCCATCTTACCAGAGTCTTCTTTTGATAATAAATTGGTTGAGGCCCAACTGGCCCGTGCTCATGAATCTAAAAAAGCTTGGCTTAACCTTCAGCAGAGATTTCTCACTATAAAATCAGTGGTGAATCAAATAGGAGCTGAGTTTAATGCTCTTCATGAAAAAAGATTAGGTAGTCAAGATTGGGATGCAAGTCTTAAACAATTTTCCAATAAGTATGAAAGATATTTTGGAAGCTTTCTCTCAAGCTTTGTTTCTTCCGATTATAGAATGGTTGAAGGCTTTGATAAGTTAGATGAGGAAGGCCAGCAAAAATTAAAAGACTATTTTGAAGAGCTATCTGCCATAACAACACAAACAGCAACTGCATCGGCTAAATTTATGCATGATTTCGGCCAGAGTGGTCGTAAACCTTCAAGTAGAGGTTGGACTAACTTAAAAACAAATGTAGATACGCAGTTTGAAACTCTAGTGAAAAGAGCGGATGATGGTCTTTTGGCCATTGGTGATATCGTTAAGTAAAATTAATTTCTTCCCAAATTTCTCCAGAGCTTTTCTTTAACTTATCAAAAGCAAATCTTCCCTTATTATCTTGAATAACCTTGGCCCCCCAAGTATTGAGATCGTGATTAAAGACAACCGTTGTATCATCAGCTTGAATTCTTTTAAGCAGAGTGTATTTTTCAGTTGTGGTTTGTCCTGGATTCATGTCATAGCCCATGACCCAAGGAATGCCTACATGGTGGGCCGTAGGAATAATATCTCCAAAATAAAAGAAGTTTTCGTCATAAGGATGAATCTGGTACGGCGTGTGCCCTTGAGTTGAGAGGTAGGAGAGTTTATAGCCGTCGTCCTCAATTAAAACACCTTCAATATCTTCAACTAAATGAAGTTGTCCTTTTTGTTCGAGCCCTTCTAATACAGGAAGAAAGTATTGAGATTGAAAAGAACCTGAGTCACGAGTATTAGGCCTTTGGGAATACTCCCAATGTTGCTGGTGTAAATGGACTTTTGCATTGGGAAATAAGTTTTCAACCTTATCGCCGTTTAAAGTAATAAGGCCCCCAACATGATCAAAATGAAGGTGAGTCAAGACAATATCTGTTACTGCGTTAACATCAATATTTTGTAATTTGAGAGCATTTTTTAGAGGAGAGTTAACTCCTGTTACTCCAAATTGGTCGTTAAACTTATCATCATGATAGTCACCAATACCAGTGTCGATAAGGATAATTTTTTTTGCTGTTTGAATACACAAAATCCTCATGGTCATTTCAATCCGATTGGATTCATCGGCTTGAATTTTTTTATTCCAAAGTGGTTTGGGAATAATTCCAAACATTGCCCCACCGTCAAGCTTGAGATTAGACGGATGAATGACTGAGTATTTGACCATATTTTTAACCTCGTATCTTTATACTATTGTTCATTATTCTTACTGAATTTTAAACGGCTTTGCGCGTCGTAATAAGGGTTTGCTTATTTCTGCTTGCTAGCTTAATCTTAAGCCAAGTTTCAAGGGTATTTTAGATTCACCATTAATTAATAATTGGAGTTTTCATGAACGTTCATGAGTATCAGGCCAAAGATTTAATGCGAGAGTTTGGCATCAATCTACTAAAAGGTGGAGTGGCCAGAACTGTCGAGGAAGCAGAGAAAGTTGCCAAAAGTCTTGGTGGTAATGTTTGGGTTGTTAAGGCCCAAATTCATGCTGGGGGACGCGGTAAAGGTGGCGGAGTTAAGCTTGCCAAATCTTTAGATGAAGTGAAAAAGTTTGCTAACGAAATAATCGGTATGCAATTAGTCACTCATCAAACAGGCCCAGAAGGCAAAAAAGTTAATCAAATTCTTATTGAAGAAGGTTGTGATATCGACCATGAATATTACGT
>CAYGUN010000010.1:10486-24955 GCA_964353025.1 uncultured Bacteriovoracaceae bacterium | reverse complement strand
TTCTAAAACATATTCCCCGTCAGAAGTTGAATCTAAGTGGTATCAAAAATGGTTAGATACAAAATCATTTAAACCTCAAGCTGGAACCCGTGGTGAAAGTTTTTGTTTATTAATGCCACCTCCAAACGTTACCGGGAAACTACATATGGGGCATGCTCTAGACCAAACATGCCAAGATATTATCGTTAGATATAAGAGAATGGCGGGCTTTAAAACATTGTGGATTCCAGGAAAAGATCACGCAGGTATTTCAACCCAAGCGGTAGTGGAGAAAAAGCTTTATCAAGAAGAAGGAAAAACTAAGCACGACCTTGGCCGTGAAGAATTTGAAAAAAGAATATGGAAATGGAAAGAACAATACGGGGATGAAATTTCCAACCAACTAAAACTTATGGGTGTTAGTTGTGACTGGGATTATGAAACATTCACGATGGATGAAGTTCCCAATAAGGCCGTGCGAAAAGTTTTTACCGAACTTTTCAATGAAGGTCTTATTTATCAATCCGACTATATTGTCAATTGGGACCCCATTCTACAATCGGCTATATCAGACGCTGAAGTTGATCATAAAGAAGTGAAAGGGGCATTCTACCATATTCTTTATCAAGTTAAAGATTCAGATGTGAAGCTTGAAATTGCCACCACCAGACCTGAAACAATGCTGGGAGATACTGCTGTTGCTGTCAATCCTAATGATGATCGCTTTAAACACTTAATAGGTAGCACTGCTATTGTTCCATTATGTAATAGAGAAGTACCTATTATTGGTGATGAACATGTTGATATTGAAAAAGGGACCGGTTGTCTCAAAGTAACTCCGGGGCATGACTTCAACGATTTTGAAATTGGTAGAAGACATGACCTTGAAATTATCACCATCTTAAACAAGGATGGCACTTTAAATAAATATGGAATGGAGTTTGAAGGAAAAAGTGCAATTAAAGCGCGAAAGCCTCTCGTTGAAAAACTCGAAGAACTTGGGATATTAGTTAAGACCGAAGAACATATTCATCAAGTTGGACACGGCCAAAGATCTGATGAAATTGTTGAGCCAATGGTTTCTAAACAATGGTTTGCCAATACTGAATCAATGGCTGCAGCTGCCATTGAATCGGTTGAAAATGGGAGTATGAAGTTCTTCCCTAAAGGGTGGGAAAATACTTATTTCTCATGGCTTAGAAACCCAAAGCCTTGGTGTGTATCGAGACAATTGTGGTGGGGGCATCAAATCCCAGTTTACTATTGCCAAGAAACTCAATGTCAGAATACTTGGGCCAGCGAAGATGAACCTTCAGCGTGTCCAAAATGCACGAAGAATAATTTCAAACAAGATCCTGATGTGCTAGATACTTGGTTCAGCTCAGGTCTTTTTCCCCTTTCAACTTTAGGCTGGCCCGATGAAGCGGCCATGGCCAGGAAGGGATTTAATGATTTCTACCCTACTTCCACATTAGTAACAGGATTTGATATTATTTTCTTCTGGGTTGCACGCATGATGATGATGTGTGAAAAATTCAGTCAAAAGCCTCCTTTTTCTCACGTTTATATTCATGGAATTGTAAGAGATAAACAAGGCAGAAAAATGAGCAAATCCCTAGGTAACGGGATTGACCCGATTGATATTATTAACGAATACGGAACCGATGCGATGAGATTTACTCTCTCTTCAGGTTCCGGTTACAATAGAGGCTTAAATCTTGACCCTGAAAGAATAGAGGGCTATCGAAATTTCATCAATAAAGTTTGGAATGCCTTTCGATTTATTTCACCTTTTTTAGAAAATGCAGATAGCAAACTTCCCCCTCTTGAACAACTCTCAGCCCATGATAAATGGATTTTATCAGAGCTTAATACTGTTACCCAGTCAGTTAGTAATTCGATCGAAGAATATCGTTTTGACGAAGCAAGCTCACATATATATCAGTTTGTTTACGACCGTTTTTGTTCTTGGTATATTGAACTTTCAAAAAACATTCTTCACGGCGATAATGAAAGCTTTAAAAAAATACGTGCCACCGTTTTAAAATACTGTTTCAAGAAAATAATGGCACTACTTCACCCTTTTACTCCTTTTATCACAGAAGAGATTTGGTCCTATCTAAAGGATGAATATGAGCCACTGCTTATAAATGCCCATTACCCTGAATATGATGACGCTCTTGTTTTTACTCAAGAGCAAGAATCCATGACTAAGTTTATTGAAATTATTTCAAATATCAGAAACCTTAGAGCAAGTGTGAATATTAAACCAAAAGATGAAACGGATGCTCATTTTTATACTGATGATGAGTCGTTGGCTGAATTTTTATACGAAAACCGTGCCTTCATGAGAGATCTTGCAAAAGTAAAATCGGGAAGAATTTTTGAGAAAAAGGCCACAAGACCTAAAAAATCAATTATGAGTGCTACCAGTTTTGCGGAAGTTTTTATTCCCCTTGATGGTATCATCAATCTGGATGAACAAATTGAACGTATTAAAAAAGATATTGATAAAACGCAGAAAGAATTTGTGAAGTTTGATAAAAAGCTAAGTAATCCTAAATTTGTTGAAAATGCAAAGCCTGAGGCCATTGAAGATGCCAAGTTAAAACATTCTCAATTTAAAGAAAAACTTGATTCATTAAGTAGAAGCTTAGAAAATTTTAGCTAGATTTTTCTATTATCAAATTCAGGAAGTTCTCTTAATTGCTTATAGTTAATGAGTTCCACTTTATCAACTTTTCTCATTTTACGAATGAGGCTTTTGATCGACTTAGGTGAAACCTTAATATAGATATGGGCTATTTCTCGGGCCTTATTATGAGAATCTTCAAAAATTTCATAAAAATAGATTTGGTCACAAAGCTTCTCTACAATTTGAAAAATATTCTCTTGCGAATCATGAGTTCCAACGATTTCTAATAAATAATCTAGCTCAGGTCGAAGGTAGCGATGAAGTGGGTCTAGGATTTTCAAAACAATCAAAACCGTTACGGTAAAAATGGTGGCCGAAACAATATAGCCACTACCAATGGCAACTCCAACAGCAGCAACAACCCAAATCCCAGCCGCTGTGGTTAAACCAGAAATAGTTCCATGACTTCTAAATATAGCTCCAGCTCCTAAGAAACCAATTCCACTTACAATCTGTGCTGCTACTCTATTTGGATCAACATTTCCATGGCCCGCAGATAAATTTAAAAATGAAACCGCAGTGTAAAGAGTTGCCCCTAAGCAAATAAGAATATGAGTTTTAAAACCAGCTGATTTATTTTTGCTTTCTCTATCAAGACCTATTAAACCACCCAAGATAATCGCCGAAGTAATTTCTAATCCCATACCTATATAGAAATTAATAGGCCCAAGTAGTTCAATATTCATCATATGTGGATTGACCATATATCTATTATATATGATTTAGAAACCACACAGAATCCTAACAAATATTGCTACTTTTTATTTATTTCCCAACAAAAAAAGTAGGATAATTCTAAAAAGAAGAATAATAAGTGCATTGGGAGTACTTATTAGAGGTTTCCAATAAAGAGAAATTAGTTAAAACAGAGTTATTTCGTAAACATTTGTCACTTTCAAAAGGAAAAAACTCTACGCGTTTAGAAAGTGAATTATTAATAAAAGGAATCATCTGAACTTGTTTCAACTTATAAGAAACTGGGTCAACAAGAATTCGAGCAATATAATTGTCAGGGTTGGATCTCAACCCGTCATGAATAAAGTTTCCAAGTGAAGTGATAAAAACAGATTTTTTATTATTTTCTTCAAAAATACGAACTCCTCCATAGGTATGAGCGCCATGGCCCAAGACAATATCACCTTTTGCAACTCGTATGAATAACTCACCTATTCTTTTCATTAATTTAAAAGCCTCTTGTTCATCTTTCATATGCCCACTTGCATCTTGGGTATGAATGGAGAGAATTTTCAGATATTCATCGTGGCCCTGAAAGCTATCAATGATTTGAGAAATCTTGTCTTCAAAGGGTTCTTTAAAATTAATAAAAGCAGCATTCGGTATATCCCAACTAATGAGAGCTAAGCTAAAAAATAGAACCTTAACCTCTTTTCCTTTTATTTTGATTATTTTTTGTTTGGGGGTCCAAGGAGAATTCCCTACTCCATGCCAAATAAGTTCGGAGTTATTATTCTCAATTTCTGTCATGGCCTCTGCACTCATTAATGGTCCATGAAGAACTTGAGAAGTTTTTTCAAAGGCACGGCCTTGATCACAATCTTGCGAGTGATTATTAGCAAGTGTGAATAGATTAAAACCATGCTTTATGGCCTGAAGGATGCTATCGGGATGGGAGAGAAAGTAAAAACTAACTGTAGGTCTTATGAAATCACAATATTCTCCAACCACACTTTCCCAATTCAAGAGATTAATATCTCCTACGAAAATATCTTTATTAGGATCAAGATCATCCAGGACCTTATCTAAGCTCGCTTCTTTTGGAGTTGCAGAACCATCTGAAGGCCTTGCACCATAAGTCCACGCTGTATCTCCCATGGCCCTAATATCTAGAAGAGTGGAATCATCTAGTTCAATGAAATCTGCTTCTTTTGAATTTATTTGAGGAAGATACCATGCTGGATCTTCAATGACATACTTAACCTGTGCAAATGAATTGAGAGAAAAAAGAAATAAGCAAAGAATAAGCTTATTCATCTTTATCTTCTTCTTTGATTTCATAGTCAAAAAGAGTTCGCACTTTCTCATAGAGCATGCCTAAATCGAATTTAGTCACAATATCAAGACTCTTCACTGCACCTGGTTTTTTAAGTAAACTTCCGTCTTTAAAAGAATGAATATTACATTGTCCTAAAAAATAGAGAGGAGCTTTATTCTGAGGATCGCCTTTTTCATACATAGCGATGGTTGGAGTTCCCACATAACAAGAAACTTCCGAAATAATTGAATTTTGTGAAATACAACCAGCTGAGTAAGCACATAGGTTTGCAAATTCTGAAAGAGTTTTAAAATAAAAAGGATGAATAGTTTTTCTCTTTTTTAGAGTATCTAGAAATCGCTCCAGCACAATTGGTCTATTTTCATCAGTTGCATCATAGCAAGAAATAAAGATTTTCGTCTCATCAAAAAAATCAAAAAATTCAGTCCAATCTGGTGGAATTTCATTATTTATGGAGTCATAAGGGAGGTTAATCATGAGATAAGGATTTTCACTCCAATCTTTAAAAGGCTCTTCATACTTCTTACTCGTTACCTTTTTATAATTGGCCAGATCCGTTTCATTAAAAAATTTAATCAATGAAAAAATGGCTTCTGCTTTATGAAACCCTCCTGGGTATAATTTCTTTTTGTTAAGAAATAAAGCACTCCACTTTCCTTCAAAACCAACTCTTTGCTTCCCTCTAAATGTCATGGCCATGAATTGATCTTTGGGCTCTTCTGTTAAACTAAAGAATATATTGGCATGAGATAAATCACGTCTATCTACAGCGAAGCGGTGGACATCAAGTAAGTTCTTATAATTTTCAACATCAAATTCATGAAAATAGGCTTTAAATGGCAATAGAGTAAGCAGTTCAAATGATTCTTTAGTGGCTATAATATGAAAATCATCAGGGTTTAAAAATTCATTTATTGCATGCAATAATGGAAAGCACGACATGACTTCATTAAGCCCATCAGGTAATTTGACTGCTATTTTCAGATGTTCTTTCATTATTATTTAATTTTACCCATAAAACCGTAAAGTAACTAGTCGCAAATGAAGGTACGATGAGATTTAAAAGTGGAATAGAGACCAGAAAAAAGAAGACAATCCCCATGAGAGTGTAGCCCACAAAATTCCTTCTTACATCTGATAGACAACTCCCAAAAGACAGATCATGTCTGGCCCATGAATAATCAATAAACTGAATGGCCAATAATAACGCCGAAATAATCAGACTAAAAGGAGTCAAAAAGGGGATATAGCTTAGTACAAATCCAATTACTGCTATACTGCCGATAAAAAAGACTTTTTTCAACTCATTGAATAAGGTCCAAAAAACCTTACCCACCATTTTTTTAAGAGAAGTCCCGATATCTTCCATGGGCTGGCCAATAATAAGTTTTTCAATTCGAGCACTTAATAAGTCATTGAAAGGGCTTGAGAGGATTGAAATAAAAATAACAAAAGACCAGTTCACTACAAAATATAAAATAACAGTAAGAACGATGGCCATGGCATAATAAACAAAAGATCCCCAATTCGATGCCTGGTTGAAATGAGAGTCAATATAAGCTCTTCCTTCACCCATAACATACTCATAAAAGCTCATACCAAGAAAATAATAAACAGCCATCCCAATGAAAATAGGGATGCTAGCAAGGCAGAAGTTCACTTTATCAGAAGTGATAAGTTTTATTGATTGATTAAGTGAAGTCATGATTTTCATAAGCTATAACTCTTAAATCTGAAGTTAAATAATTTTTCAAAGTCCGTTAATTGTGGCTCTTCAGGAGTCTCGAAGACAAGATCTTTTAGCTCTTGCCAATCAAGTTCTTGGTATAAAAGTGGGGTTTCAATATTTTGTTCTTCACAACGAATAAACTTTTGTTTCGATTTATTGATAAGTCCTTTAGCACCAACCAAGTTTTTCTCTCTGTAATGCACTAAGGCCGATGCGACTTGGATAATGGCCCAGTAAACATTGCGAGCTGGGTCGTCTCTATCTTCTAACCAAACAAACTCCAGAGCTTCATGACACTCCCAATATTTTTGAGCATTGAAACACTCTATCCCATCCTTCACTTTTTGAAGATGAGTCTGAGTAAACTTTCCCCAATCCTTATCCATTAGATACCCATTATAGAAAGACCTGAATCAACATAAAGAATCTGCCCTGACACTGCTTCAGAAAAACTAGAAGCTAAGTAAAGAGCAGTTCCGCCTACATCTTCAGTTGTAATATTACGTCTTAGAGGGGCCTTCTCTTCTACGACATTAAGAATTGAACGAAATCCTGAAATGCCTGATGCCGCTAAAGTTTTAACCGGCCCTGCTGAAATAGCATTGACTCTAATACTGTCTTTACCTAAATCATCTGCTAAATATCTCACTGAAGCTTCCAGTGCTGCCTTGGCCACACCCATAACATTATAATTGGCCAATACTTTTTGTGAACCGTGGTAAGTCATGGCCATCACACTGGCATTTTTATTCATAACCGGATGAAGAGCGTTACAAAGAGATATCAATGAATAAGCGGAAATATCACAAGCCGTTTGAAAACCCTTACGAGAAGTTTCCATGAATCGCCCTTTTAAATCTTCTCTTTCGGCAAAGGCCAACGAATGAACCAATATATCGAATTTTCCCCAGTTTTTTTTCCACCATTTTGGGTAACTGCTCAATATGGGAGTCTTGGGCCACATCGAGTTCAAAAGTAAAATCAGCTCCAATTTCTTCCGCTAAAGGAGCTACCCTTTTCTCAATGGCTTCATTCATATATGAAAGCGCTATAGACGCTCCGTTTCTTTTTAAAAATTGTGCAATTCCCCACCCAATAGAGCGATCATTGGCCACACCCAGGATTAGGGCCTTTTTTCCTGCTAATAAACTCATAAAATACCTCTTGTTAGCACTCTTACTCTATATGTCTAAAAAGTTCTCTGCAAGACCTTCCGCTAAAGATTGCACAGATATTTATCTCTATGTTAACGTTAGTAAAACTTAAGAGGTAGACGTGTCAAAACAGCTGATTCCAGATTATATAAAAACCCTTAAAACCTATCCTGCAGGTAAACCCATCGAGGAACTTGCCAGAGAGAAAGGGCTTACTCGTATTTCAAAACTAGCAAGTAATGAAAATCCAATGGGCCCATCACCTGACGCTGTAAGAGAGATGACCTATAGTCTTTGGGATGTTCACCGCTACCCCGATATGCATTGCTATGAGCTTAAAAATGTTTTAGCGCAGCTCTACGAACTTAAAACATCCAATATTATTTTAGCAAATGGAAGTGAAGGAATTATTGGTTTGCTTGCCAGAACTTTCTGCCAGCCAGGAACAGAAGTTTTAACCAGCGAAAAAACATTTTTGGCCTTCAAACTTCTTTTTCAAGGAGCTGGTGCAAAAATTATTGAAGCTCCTATGACCAAAGATTACCGCTATGATGTTAATGAAATTGCAAAAAGAATTACTGATAAAACAAAAATGATCTATATCGCAAATCCCAACAATCCAACGGGTAATTATATAACCAAGAAAGAGTTTGATCAATTAATGGAATCTGTACCTAAGCATGTTTTAGTCATTTTGGATGAAGCTTATTTTGAATTTGCTCAAAGAGCTGCCTGGGATTACCCCGACTCTATGGACTATCGCTATGACAATGTTATTACCCTTCGAACTTTTTCCAAGGCCTACGGTCTCAGTGGCATAAGAGTCGGATACGGCTTTAGCCATGAAGAGTTAATTGATTATCTTCACCGAGTAAAACTCGTCTTTGAGCCAGGTTCCATTGCCCAAAAAGGCGCCATCGGAGCTGTTAAGGATTATTCCCACCTGGATAGAACACTTCGCAGTAACGAAAAAAGATATTATGAGCTAAAAGAATTTCTTGAAACAAATGGTTTTCATCCCCTCAAGTCCGTTTGTAATTTTATTACATTTGCTGCTGCTAATGAAAAAGCGGCTATGTGGATCTATGAAGAACTTTTAAAATTAGGTGTAATCATTAGACCTTTAATTAGCAGTGGTATGCCTGAGTTTTTAAGAGTGTCCCTTGGAAGTAAAGATGAAATGGCCCATTTCTACGAAGCCATGAATGAAATACTTCCTATTTACAAAAAAGAATTTGGAGAAAAAAAATGAAAGTCTGCACTTATAAACTCCCAAGCAAACATGGCATGCTCAAAAGGGCCGCCATCTATTTAGATAGCAAGCTCTTTGTTGATATTAATAGAGTTTGGGAGGTTTATTACGAAAAAAATGGCCATTATGACTCCCAAACAAAAGCACAATACCTCACTCCTCACAAACTTAGTGAGATCTTAAAAAGAAATGAAAACCCTATTGAGAAACTTCATGAAACACTTAAGCACTATGAAAATTTTGCTAAAGAAGGAATTCTTAAAACGAAAAACCAAGCCCCTATTTCTTATCATCAAAATGATTTTGAAGGATTAGACTTTGATGTTCCCTTAGATAGCTTTAATAGTTACCGTGACTTTTATATCCACGAAAAGCATGTCAAAAAAGGTTTTGAAAAAAGAAATGAAGAAGTGCCCGCCCCTTGGTATGAAATGCCTGTTTATTATAAAGGACCAACAACAGGCTTTATTGGAAATAATGAAATGATTATGTGGCCATCTTATTCTCAAAAATTGGATTATGAACTTGAATTAGGCTTAGTTATTGGAAAAGATGGATTTAATATTAAAGCTAAAGACGCTCACAAACATATCTTTGGTTATACTATTTTAAATGATATTTCAGCACGTGATATTCAGAAAAAAGAAATGGCCGTGCGCCTGGGGCCGGCCAAGGGCAAAGACTTCTGTTCAGTAGTTGGACCTGTCATTACAACAGCAGACGAGTTTAATTTTAAAGAACCAAATCTAACTATGAGTGCAACCGTTAATGGTAGTGAATGGTCGAAAGGCCAATCAGGAGATGGCCACTACTCTTGGGCCGAGATGATTGAGCACGCTTCACGCGAAGAGTGGCTACTTGCCACTGATTTTCTTGGAAGTGGTACAGTTGGAACTGGCTGTGGTCTTGAACTTGATAAATGGATTCAACCAGGAGACAAACTCGTGCTGGAAATAGAATCAATAGGTAGACTCTCTAATATTGTAGGAACTTCAAATAAGGCATAAATATGGAAAATTTTAAATCATCAGGAATATTCACTAAGCAGGCCCATGTAAAAATTCCTAAAGGACTTTACGAAGAAGAACATGGCAGAAAAGGATTTTTTGGCAGAGTCAGCCACCTTTATCATGAAAATCCACTTACTAGCTGGACAAAAATTGAGGGAGACCTAAAACCAAGATGCCTTCCCCCGGTTTTTAAAAATAATGAACTTGAAAATGACTTTATTCCCTATCTACATAACAATGACTGTATTATATCTCTAGGTGTACTTAACAAAGACTGCAAACACTTTTTAAGAAATGCTGACTTTGATGAAATGTATTTTTTGCATGAAGGAAGCGGTCGAATAGAAACGAGTTATGGCCATCTTGAATTAAAAAAAGGCGATTACCTCATCCTTCCAAGAGGAACTACATTTAAGTTTTATACAAATGAAATAATGAAGTTTCTTCAAATAGAGTCCTCCTCAGAGTTTGAGCAACCAACTAGAGGAATTCTTGGACCAAATGCACTTTATGATCAAACTGCAATTGTCACTCCTGAAGCTGCATTAGGTAGCGAACAAGGTCAAAAAGAGTACACTCTTAAAATAAAACGCGAAGGTAAGATGACCACTGTCACTTATCCATTTAACCCACTTGATGTTAAAGGATGGAAGGGTTCTGTCTACCCTTGGAAACTCTCTATTTATGACTACTGCCCTATTATGAGCCATAAGTACCATATTCCCCCTTCGGGCCATACGACCTTTGTTTGTAAAAATTTTGTTGTCTGCTCTTTTGTGGCAAGACCATTAGAAGATAGTAAGGAGGGTGTTTTAAAAGTTCCTTTTTACCATTCAAATATTGATTATGATGAAGTGCTTTTTTATCACGAAGGAAATTTCTTTAGTCGTGATAATATTGATGCTGGTGCTATCACCTTTCATCCACAAGGAATTAATCATGGGCCACATCCTAATGCTTTCAAGAAAGCCGATGATAAAACATTTACAGATGAATATGCAGTAATGATTGATACTCGATACCCTTTAAAAAGAACTGAATATTTTAGTAAAAGTGAAAACCAGGACTACTGGAAAAGTTGGATGCAATAATGAATATGAAATCTTTTGATACTAATGGGGATTTCTCTCAAAATTATAAATTTTTAATTGGGGCCATTCTTCCAAGACCTATTGCTACTGTTTCAACACTAAACTTGGATGGAACAAATAACTTGGCCCCTTTCTCATTTTTTAACGGTGTTTGTCCCAAGCCCATGATTGTGGCCTTCTCTCCTGTTATTAGAACTTCTACGGGCGAGAAAAAAGATACCTTGGTTAATATTGAGCGCGAGAAAGAATTTGTGATTAATTTCACAACAGAAGATATTGCAGAAAAAATTAATAATGCTTCAACTGAACTTCCTTATGGAGAAGATGAATTTAAATTTGCAGGATTTACTCCCATTGATTCGGAAGTGGTTAAAGCTCGCAGAGTTGCAGAATCCCCCATTCATTTTGAATGTAAACTACGAGACTTACTTAGCTATGGTGATACCCCAGGTGCTGGTACGTTAATTACAGGCGAAGTGGTCAAGATTCATGTAAGAGAAGATTTATTAGACAGTGGAAGAATCCTAACAGATATTTTCAAACCTATTGGTCGTGGTGCCGGTAATGATTGGATTAAATGCAATGATAGGATTCAGTTTGAGCGTCAAATGAAGGCGCAAATTCAGAAATAAAGTTCTATTGAATTTTCTCAATCCACAAAAACCCATGATGGGTTCCAAGTAAATTATCTTTGGTATTCATTGATTTATAGGCCATCTTTAAATCAATCCAATACGGCTCATACCATTGCCTATCCACATCCATAATAAGAATTTCATTGGTTGATTTATTAAAGGAGCCAACTGGTGAAAAATGGCCATAACTTCCTTCGCCCATCACAACACCTTGATCATAATTTAGAATAATCCAGGCCTTATTTTGCATGAGTAGATCGAGGGCCTTTTTAAAATCTTGCTTAGAATTCTCTGAGTTGAGTTCTCTAAAATGAATTTGGTATTTATTTTCCAGTTGCATTTTAATTAGAAGCTTTTTCCATTCTTTCGCCAGTTCATGTAGTCCTAAACCTGTTGATGAGTTTCTTGTAGCAATTCTCCATTTTAGTGATTTTGATATTTTTAAAAGAGTTGATTCCGTTAATAATTTTTCTTCTGAGCCTAGATGATAAGATGGCCTAAGTGCATTCATCACCATAGTCACACTGGCCAAAGAACAAGAAGAATCTGTCTCTTGCCCTTTATAGTAGGGCATGATTTTCCAAAAAGGCTCTGATAAATTTGGCTTTTGAAATTGTTGGTAGCATTGCCCTAAAGGCTTCGCATGTAGGCCATATTTAGTAGGTTTTGCCCAGGCAGGTACTATACCTATTATGAAGACTAAAACCCAAGGCCATTTCATTAAATTCATTCATGGATTGAACAATTCAACTGAATATCAGTCAATTGATAACTTATGAGGCTGAACTTTTTATTCAAAAAATAGGTTTAATACTCTAATAGTTCAAGTAGCTTGGCCTTAACATCACTTACTTGTGGCAAGATAACCTCTTCTAAATCAGGACAATAAGCTACGTGGGTATCCTTTGAGGCCACTCTTAAAATGGGTGCATCCAAGTATTCAAAGCACTCTTCATTAATTCTCGCAGCAATCTCTCCGGCAAAGCCTGAAGTTTTATGCTCCTCATGGGCAACAAGGACTCTATTGGTCTTAGCTAATGATTTTTTTACTGCTTCCATATCAAATGGGGCCAAAGTTCTGGCGTCAATAACTTCTATAGAATAACCATCATTTTCTAAATCTTTGGCCGCATCAATGGCCTTTTGAACTAAAGCTCCCCAACAAACAACAGTGGCGTCTTTCCCTTCTCTGGCAATACGAGCTTTTCCAAAAGGAATCATAAAGTTTTCACCTGGATCAGCTGTTCTATTATAGCCTTGGTAGTAGAGGTGCTTGTGCTCTAAAAACATAACCGGGTCATCACAACGAATAGCCGTTCTTAAAAGCCCTATGGCATCTAATGCATTGGATGGAAAAACAACTCTTATTCCTGGTATATGGGTGAACAAAGATTCACCAGACTGTGAGTGATAGATTGATCCACCACGCAAGTACCCACCAATAGGAACACGCACAACCATTGGATTTTTAAAATCTCCACCAGAACGGTAACGAGTGGTGGCCATTTCATTTTTGAGCTGCATATAAGCAGTCCAGATATAATCAAAAAATTGAATTTCAACAACTGGCTTAATCCCACGCATGGCCTGGCCAATGGCCCGACCGATAATATTGGCCTCGGCCAATGGTGAATTAAAAACTTGGCCATCAGTCGAAGCTCTTTGACATCCACTGGTGACTTTGAAAACTCCACCTTTACCTTTAAGATCTGATTTTAGTTTTTCTTCTTCAGTAAAGTCTGCAACGTCTTCACCAAACATTCTCATTAGTGGATTACGCTTGAGTTCTGACTTCAAAGTCATATTAATGGCACTGGCCATTGGTATATCATTTTTCCCACTAAAGTTTGCTTGAGTCTCAAAATCTGATGACGTTGGGTCCACATTTTCTGAATACAAATGATCAGCATAAGTTGATTTTTCAGGCCATGAAGTTTCAAGCGCTTCTTTTAAGGCCTGCTTAACTTCTGCTTTTACAGTAATTTCAATTTCTTCAATCTCATCTTCTGACAAAAGATTTGCTTCTTTTAAAAACTTTGGAAAGGAGTTTACAACATCTTTAATAGTCTCCTCTGTTAGTTCTTCTTTCGTGCGATACATAGAGTGATCATCAGACAAAGAATGAGAGTAAGGTCTTGTTACGTGAGCATGGACAAGAACAGGGCCATTACCCGCTCTTAAATATTTAGCTGCTTCTGAAACGACTGCATAACTTTCAATCGGGCAACTACCATCAACTTCAAAAACTTCTAATCCTGGAAAGCTTGCAAGAGCTTTAGATATTGATCCACCTGGAGTCTGAACTTCAACTGGAACAGAGATGGCATAACCATTATCTTCCACCATAAACATTACCGGGAACTTATTTACACAGGCTGTTGTTATGGCCTCCCAAAATTCCCCTTGTGAAGTTGTTCCATCACCACAGGAAGTATAAACAATTTCATCTCCATGATAGATGGGAGAATCTTTTAAAGATAATGAGTCCAGAAATTTTCCGGCTTCTGCTGTTCCTACTGCTTGTAAAAACTGAGTACCCGTACATGATGATTTGTTAATAATATTAAGTTTTACATTTCCCCAGTGAGCAGGCATTTGCCTCCCATGAGACGCTGTATCTCCAATATTACCATTGGCCTGACAAAGCATTTCATAAGGAGTAACTCCAAGGCCCGTACACAATGCTCTATCTCTATAATAAGGAATGAAATAATCGTAACGTGGTTTTAATATACTAGCAACGGCCGTTAAAATTCCTTCATGTCCTGCTCCTGAAATTTGGAAATAAGCTTTTGATTGCTTTTTCATTTGAATTTCAGTGTCATCGAGTTTTCTGGAAGTAAAAATATTGTGCAACATCTTCTTTAAATCATCAGAAGATAATTTATACTTTTTAATAATATCTAATTT
>CAYGUN010000010.1:0-10476 GCA_964353025.1 uncultured Bacteriovoracaceae bacterium | reverse complement strand
AATTTCTTTTTATATTTTGCTGGTGCTTTCGCTGAAGGCCTTTTCTTTTTAGTCACGCGAGCAGCTTTTTTACTATTCATATCATTTCCTATTTGACTCTGGGCGCCCATGGATTTCTCCCTTCTTATTTTGAGACAAGACTATATGATTTTTCAGTTAAAAAATCCAATTTAACTCTTGGCGCCATAGACAGCATATTGGCTTTTGGATACTGTAATTCCACTTAAAATTTTAGCTTAGGGAAAGAAAATGAAATATTTAATTGTCTTTTTGTTTGCATGCACAGCGTTTGCTGATGTCACTCTTGATGTTCAGTGGGAAGTACCATTCACAAACTACCGTCTTTCAAGTGAGGACGGAGAAGGCTTTACTGTTTATATTGATGACTACACTTACTACGGATGCAGTAGTCCTTACGAGTATAAGGTTCTTGATAAAAGTATTTATCCACATGCAAAAGATGTCACTGTAATAAAAGAAGATATACCAGTTTGTAAGGCCCGTGTAAGCAACCCTTTTAAAATGGGTGTAATAATCAGAATAGAAGCTCAACCAAAAGATTCATCCTATCTTTCATCAATTAATCTTCTGGTCACTGATGGAGCTGAAGTTAAAGTTGTTTCTGACTCAGGTGTTGAACAAATAATAGCAGAGAAAAGTAAACAATCTCCATTCTAAATTGACTTCAAATACAAGAACAATGAATCTTTTTGAATTTCATCAAAATAAGAAAAGCTTTTCATCATAGTTCCCTCTTTTCCATTATCTAGAACATGAATAAACTTCTTTCTCGTTTCAAGAGAGTCTTTCTGTTTTAAAGAAAAATTTGCGAGTGGAGTCCCTCTAGACCCATCTCCATGACAACGAAAACAGTTTTTGACATAAAGCTTTTTCCCATAATCAATACTTACTGTATCGGGAATAGGTTCACTATTGCAGCTTAAAAATAAGACTAAGATAAATGGGTAGCAACTTTTATAGGTCTTGATACCTCAACTCCTAGTCCACCTAAGTATTCGACTATCTCAGCTGGTCTAATACTGACACCTTCATCAACAACAGTTGTAAATAAAAGTCCTTTCATATTTTTGCAAGGCGAGACTTCATCAATCGTATTTACCAGTGACTCTGATAACCCAATACTATTTTGAGCAACAACAGATGAAATAAATGGCTTTATATCTTTTGGAATATACATTTGTCTCTTTTTAGAAAATGACTGTATTTCAATCCGCTCTTCAGCCTCAATTTGCGCCACAATTTCATCGTAATTAATATCATTGGTAACAGGCAGAAAGTATTCAAAGTTTCGAGCTGCATGTTGAATTGAAGTAGCAGATTTTTCTATCTCCAGAACATTTCTAAAAACAAGGCCCTCTTCTGAAGCTTCCTGTAATTTTTTAAGGATACTTTCTGTATCATCCCACTTGCTCGGGACACGCACATCAAAATATTCACTTAAAGAACTTATCCCAAGAGTGAGTGCTGGACCAAAAGAAATCAAAGGACGTCGATTGTATCCTTCAGAGTGAAGCAGTTCAATTTCTGCTCGTTTAAAAATACGAGAGATAACTTTTTGCATATCAAGATGAGAGATAAAGCTCAGTGCTCCAATTTTTGAAAACTCAATTCTATATTTTAATCCAAGAAACTGCCCACGTTTATCTCGCATGGCCGCAATATCTTTTTTCAAAACTTCTGGCTCCACATATTCTTGAAAATCATGGGCCTGCATAACATTTAAAAAGTCTCTTCTTTCTTCAACCATGCCTTTTAAATCACAAGCAATTCCACAGTGGTAACAAACAAGCTTTTTCTTATCCACATCAAAGTCTTGAGCTAGCTTGTCTAAAGAATTATGGTGAACAATATGGCCCGCAATTTTCCCACATGGAGGAGAAAGCCTTTCTTTGGTGGCCTTAAGCCACTCTCGCTCTAAAAACCTTTCTTTAAGACCAACACTTATATGATCCCAAGGCAATTTTCCATCTAGTCTGATAGTTCCGAGATAAATATGAGGCCTAATTCCACACTTTTGGATGCAATCCATCCATAAGTCATAGTTAAAACAATCATTCCAACCATCAAATCTGGCCCCTTTAGACCAAGCAGTATAGATAAGATTTCCGACACGTCTGTCTCCTCTTGAAACGATTCCTTCTAAGTGTGATATTTTCGAGTAGTGTTTTCGAAAAGACAACCGATAGTCTCGAGACCAGTCAAATAATTTATTTTGCTTATCAACAATATCCTCATGAGAAATCATTGCAGCCCACTGAAAAGGAGTGTGCGGTTTAGGAACAAAAGAAGAAACTGAAACAGTAATAGTTGGATTTTTGCATCCCACCTTTCTCGCTTCTTCCCGGGCCTTACGACCCGTATCCATAATCCCATGCACGTCTTCCATCGTCTCTGTTGGGAGCCCAATCATAAAATACAATTTCATTTTTTTCCAACCACGAGAGAAAACATCTCTTGCCGTTTGAAGCATATCTTCTTCTGAAACGTTTTTATTGATTACATCACGCATTTTTTGAGTTCCAGCTTCTGGAGCAAAGGTAAGAGATGAGTTTTTAACAGAAGCCATTTTATCTAAAATTTTATTATCTAATCCATAGGCCCTCAAAGAACTAATTCCAAGAGTTGAGCCGTCAGCCGCTAATTTATCAAGTAGCTCTAATACAAGGGGAGTTACGGCCGAATAGTCTGCTGTAGAAAGACAAGTCAATGACGCTTCATCAAAACCACCGGCCTTAATCCCATCCATTACCATATCAATTACTTTTTTGGGATCACGCTCACGTACTGGACGATAAATCATACCAGCTTGGCAAAAACGACATCCTTCCGTGCATCCACGAGCAAGCTCAACTGAGAATCTATCAAAAATAGCACTTAAATGAGGAATGGGTGAACGGGTTGGAAAAGGGTAATCAACTAATGAGTCAATGATATATCTTTCCACTCTATCAGGAATAACTCCTAAATACGCAGGTTTTGGTCCTGTTACATATTGTAATTCTGTTTTGTCACAAATATCCACATCATAAAAACTTGGAACATAGATACCTGTCCAAGTTGCCAAGTGTTCTAAAATTTTAAGCCGACTCCATCCTTCTGCTCGTGCTTCACCAATAAAATGAACCAGTCTGGCCGAGAGCTTTTCACCATCACCAACCACCACGAAATCCATAAACATAGCAAGAGGCTCAGGGTGAGTAGCACACGGCCCACCACAGGTGACAAAGGGATCATTTTCTCTTCTGTCTTTCTGAAGAACTGGAATTCCACCAAGATCCAACATATTTAAAATATTGGTATAGCTCATTTCATACTGAAGAGAGAAACCAACCACATCAAAGTCTTTTAACGGAGAAAAAGATTCAAGGGTAACCAGAGGAAGATCGTTTTCACGCATCTTCTCTTCCATATCAATCCATGGACAAAAAACTCGTTCAGCTAATAACCCTTCATGCTTATTAATTTCTTCATAAAGGATCTTGAAACCAAGATGGCTCATTCCAATTTCATAGGTATCAGGAAAACATAGGGCCATCTTCCCAATTGTTTTATCCCAGTCTTTTTTTATTTCATATTTTTCGCCACCAATATAACGGGCTGGCTTTTGAACACTCTCCAAGAATGAAGAGTAAGGATTTCTTCTCATTTAAAACTCCAGTTTATTTCAGATCGTAATCTGGAGGGATTTGTACCCTCAAAGTATGAGCTAACTAAGTAACAATATATATAAATCGCGTCAACGAAGGAGACAAGGAGGTATGAAAGGATTCGTAAGAATAAAGATGAAGCAATGTGTAAAAAATTCAACATTAAGCATTAAAACAAGCTTATTTCATCCCTCATATGAAAGATTAGCTTATCGGGAGGTCTTTATGAGAAAGCAAATCTGGATTTTATTGTTTTTTATACTGGTTAGTTCTTGCGAGGGAATTATTGGCCAACATATTCCTCGAGGGATTGTTGAAGTTCAAACCAAAGCAGAATTTTTAGAACACGATGAAAATCAAAAATACGATGCCATCATCGAGCAGTATGGCAGCCTCATTATCGTTATACTCTTAGATGGAAATATCTCTAATGAGAATATAGAAATCGAAAGACTTGAGTTTGATATGGATGGGCTATATCGAGTCAATTATGATGGCCATGCTGAGTTTCAGAAAGCTCCAGAAAAAACATTAAATGGCATAACTATTTCTGGAAAAAATAAAACCAGTTATGTGTCAGGTAATACCAGTAAGGCAGATGGAAGTTTAGTTGTTTATCAAGATGGTGAAAAGGCCCTCGTTATTACATACCAAGGGCTTTATACACATGATTAATGTCTTTTCTTTCTACCTGGGAATCTATGGCCTACATTTCCAAGGTAGGATTTAGAGATCTTTTGAATAGAGGCAATTCTTCTCTCTGCGAGAGTATCAGCTGCTTTATTAACAGGTATATTCTCTTCTTCAGATATTTCAAATATTTTTAAAGATGTATCATAAATAGTATCAATCATTCTTCTTGATTTAGAATCATTCCAACCTTCAAACTCAATGGAAACATTCATCAGTCCACCAGCATTAATAAGATAATCAGGGGCATAAAGAATGCCTCTGTCCTTAAGTTCTTGCCCATGACGATCTTCTTTAAGTTGATTATTGGCCGCACCACTCACGATTTTACACTTAAGCCTTCCAATAGTTTGATCATTAATTGAAGCTCCTAGAGCACAAGGTGCATAGATATCACACTCAACATCAAAAATTTTATCTGGATCAACAAATTCAGCGTGAGGAATTTCTTCTTTCATTCTTTGAATATTCATTTCACCAATATCAGTAAAAATAATCTTCGCGCCACTTCTATCTAAAATTCTTGCTAGTTCAAATCCAACTGAACCAACGCCTTGAAGGGCCACAACTTTATTCTTAAGGCTTCTATCACCAAAAACTTTCATGCAACTGGCTTCCATTCCTCTGAAAACACCTAGAGCTGTATAGGGAGCCGGGTTACCTGAACCACCATGAATTTTTGCAACCCCAACAGCAAAACTTGTTTCTGTATAGGTATGCTCAATATCTTCAACCGTAATATTTACGTCTTCTGCTGTAATATATCTTCCATTAAGAGATTCAATATAACGTCCATAAGATCTAAAAAGAGCTTCTGACTTATCAGACTTGGGGTCACCTATAATAACAGCTTTCCCACCACCTAAATTAAGACCTGAAACCGCAGCTTTATATGTCATACCCTTGGAAAGTCTTAGCACATCTTCAATGGCATCTTCTTCTGTAGCATATGGCCACATTCTCGTCCCCCCCAGAGCAGGGCCCAGTGTCGTATCATGAATGGCAATAATGGCCTTTAATCCACAAGAAGGATCACTTAAAAAAATGACTTCTTCATGTCCCATTGAATACAGTTTTTCAAAACTAAATGACATTAACGACTCCTAGAGCTAACCCTTTGCCAGGGGATTGTTTTCTTACTGGTTTTTGTTAACATCTTATAGATTGAGGTAAGTGAAAAAACAAGGAACTTAAATATGCCCACAGTGTCATTAAAAGACGGCAAAACCTATGATGCCGAGGAAGACGAAGTTGTTTACAATGCTCTTGAAAAACAAGGAATCACTCTCCCTCATGGATGCCTATCTGGGGCCTGTGGTGCATGTCAAATACATGTAATTAGTGGTATTGAAAACTTAGCACCTGCCGGGGCAATTGAATCCAATACAATTGGATCTATACATAAATCGCTTGTAAGCAAAGGCATTGATGTTGAAAAAGATAAAATACGTCTATCGTGCAGAGCAAAAATAAAAGGTGATATTACAATTACCCCTTTGTAAGGTTGAATTTTTGCTCTCTTTTTTCTCTTCTTAAAATTCTATTAATTGAATCAGCAGCGTCCACGGCATTATCCCAGCCAGTATAAATTTGTTTCTTGGTGTTGGCCTTCAAATCTCCTGCCACGTAAAAATTATCAACTGAAGTGAGCCCAGTCTTTAGGTCCCCTATGACAAAGCCACGATCATCTAGATTGGCGCCCAGGGATTTGGCCAACTCATTGTAGACAATCATCCCCAAGGAGACGAAGGCCATATCACATTGGGCCACGAGCTCTCCACAGCACATGCTAAAACCTTTAAGCTCTCCTGATTTTGGATCGCCCAAAACTTGCTCTATTTTGTCGGTAAAAACATCAAACTTATATGTTTCAATTAATTTTTTGGCCTCTTGATCAAATTTGGCTTCCTCTCCATTAGTTAAAATAGAAACATTGGGAAGATTATAGCGTTCATGTAAAATAGCTCCCACCCAAACAGCCTCCGAGGTGTGACCAATGATAGCAAGCTCTTTACCCATCACATGATGTCCATCACAACGAATGCAGTAATCAATTGTTTGCAGATTAGCATAAGGAAAAAAGTCTTCAATCTTTCCATTGATTTCTGGTTGTCTATCCATCACTCCAGTTGCAAGAATCACAAAACGAGCGAGATGAAAATCACCTTTATTATCTTGTAGTTTAAAAAGTCCCTCTGAAGTTTTCTCAATCGCTGTTATTCCTCTATTTTTCATCCAGTGAAACTTCTCGCTAAAGGCCCCTTCACTTAACCACTCGAGGCTTTCTCTATTGGGCTCTTCTATTCCCTTTTTATATTTTAGATGTCCTGGAATATTTTCAACCTTGGTCACCCATAAGGCCCTTGAACGTTTTTTATCGAGGGGACTACCTGGAAATAAAATGGTTTCATCATTATTAAGAACTGTTCTGATTGTCGCCATTGTTCCAGCAGAACCACCTCCAATGACGGCGATTTCGTAAACTTGAGACATAATAATTCCTCTTATTTTTTCTTGATGATATCAACTTGATTAAAGTGAGTTCTATCCCCTCTATCATAATCGCGAATTTTCTTCTTTTTCTCTTTTTCTTTTTTGGCATGACCACTTGTATTTTTAATTTTTACTTCAAATATTTCATGATCATCAACTTTTGTTAATTCAAAAGTATACCCTTCCCAGAAAATAATATTACCTTGCGAGGGAAAACTATTGCCCAATTTATCTAATATAAACCCGGCAATAGTGGAGTAATTATCATTTAGCGCAATATTAATATCATAATCCGTATACAGATCCCTTAGTGACGTTGTTGCTTCAACTATTACACCTTCTTCAAATAATTTTTCCACTTCGCCTTCTGGCACTACATCTTCTTCTTCATCATGTTCATCTTGGATTTCTCCAAATATTTCTTCCATAATATCTTCAAGTGTGACAATTCCAACCACTAACCCATTCTCATCTTTCACTAAAGCAAGATGAACTTTCTTACGATTCATATGATCGAAGACCGCTTGAATTTTCATATGCTCATAAACAAAGAATGTAGGCCTTAAATAATTCATGACATCAAAATTATCTCTTTCTTCATCATTTACAAAAGAGAGGTTTTTCACATGTAAAAAGCCGATAGTTGAATCTAGGTCTTCAGTGTAGACAGGATAACGGCTATGCCCTTCTGCTCGAATTATCTCAATAACCTTTTGGTAAGAAGTATCATTGCTTATTCCACAAACATCTTGCCTTGGAACCATAATATCTTTGACTTTAATGGTAGGAAACTCAAGAATCGAGTTTAATAAATCAATTTGCTTGGAATCAATTGTTTTCTCTTTTTCAGCTCTTTCAACTAAATATTCAATATCTGTTTTCGAGACTAAACGTCCCCTAACCTGAGCATTTTTACCTAAAACTCTTTCTATTACAAAAGTAACCGCCGTAATAATAGGAAAGGAAATAAAGTAGAAAGCTTGTAAAATTCTAATAATAGGAAGGGCAAACGCTTCGGCCCTGCTTCTTGCAAGCGTTTTTGGCATAATTTCACCAAAAATGAGAATAAGAAAAGTTGTAATACCAACACTGTAAGCGATGGCCTTTTCATCAAAAAACCTTTGAGCAATGGCCGTCGTTAAAGAAGCAGCAAAAATATTAACTAAGTTATTCCATACAAGAATAGTAGTGAGAATTTCATTAGGTCTTTGAGATATAAATTCAAGGGCACGGGCCTTTGGGCCACCTCTATCAATAAGCTGCTTCATTCTATCTACCGAAATAGACAAAAGGGCTGCTTCAGCACCTGAAAAAAAGCCTGATAAAATCAAACTTACCGAAAGATAGATGACCTCAATGAGCTCAAGTTCCAATCGCAACCTCTAATAAATTGATAAATTTAAGTGGGGTAAAATGAAAATATTCAGATGGAGGCTCTATAGTCTTTACTCCTGTTTTTTAGTTTCCTGTGTGTTCACCCTATCGGACAAAACCTCTAAAAACTCAATATATCGTATTGGAGTGAAAAAGCCTATCATTTTAAATACTATTTATTTAATGGTCGAGCTGCTCACCCTTAAAATCGTGATCAGAATAAACAATTCTGTCGTTCATCTCATGGTTAAATTCATAGATATCATCAATATTTACCACTTTCCTAAAAATGGAGCTGCATTTATAACAAACAGCAATTGAATTAAGCCTTCTAAAGAGAAAGGAGTCTAAAAGATAAAATAAAAAGAATATTCCGCCGTAAGTATATTCAAAGGTTAAAACAGTCAGAATACTGGCCAGAACAAAAAGAAAAACCCCAACCTTTCTATTGAAGTCTTTTTGTTGATAAAAGTCTTGCCTTTGACAGCAGGGACAAACTTTTAAAACACCCTTTTCATGATCTTCATTAAATTTCACTTCTGCCACATAATGGCATACGGGGCATTGAGCAGCATCTGCATCTTTACTCGCATACACATTGATACTTGAAGAGCACTCAGGGCATGTCATTTGAACTTCCATCATAGCATTAGTCCGTATTTAGATTGCATAAAGTTTGAAATTAACTCTCCAACTATCATGAAAAAGACCATTACGTAAAATACTCCCGTCGCGCTCTGAATTGAACGCATACGACAGAGTTTCCAGGCAAAAATGCTCATCACAAACAAGGCCACATAACCCCACAAAACTCTCATTAATAATAGCATCCAATTGAAAGCATAGCCTGAACCAAGCAGTGTTCCTTCTTGGAAAAAGTCATAGTGTTTTATCAAATTTACACTACTTGAACCCATCTTAAGAATAAGGGCAACCCAAAGAATTTCTATAGCATAAAGCAGTGGTTTTTCTGAAAGCTTTGGAACAACCAAATAATAGTGGCCCAAAACCATAGCATAAGTAGTAATCCCTACTAACATGGTTGATAAGAAAAAATTAAGAAAAACTTGAGTTTCACTAGAATATAGTGAAAAAGAAGCAAGCAGCAGCAATATATTTTGAATGAAATATAATCCCCACATCAATTTTGACTTTTCATCGGTATGAAAACGATAGGTCGCAATAATTGTCACAATTAATAATGAGTAAAATAGCTGAAGTAAAAAATTAGTAGAATTAAAAAAGCTGATAATAAACAGAATAACCACTGATGAGATGATAATACTTTGGAGTAATCTAAAAAAACCAGCACCTGTTAATTTTGTATTAACTAAGAAAGAAAAAAAACTAAGCCCCAAGGCCATGGAAAGCAAAAAATATTCAGATATTAGTTTAATTTCATTCATAGAATTTTTTTCTCAAACATATCAGCAAAAATTTTTTTATTTGCCTCAGGAATTTCATTTACCAAGCTTTCTATTATTTTCTCATTTATCTCATACCAAAGGCCATACTTATTCTCAAAGTTTTTCTCTACCAAAAATGTGTACAGAGTTACTTTTCTATCTTTATATTCATAGGGATAAATTTTAAAAAGGCTGAAATCATTTAAATTTAAGCTCAGATCTATTTCTTCTTTCCATTCCCTTACTAGGGCTTGTGCGGGCGTTTCATTTTTCTCAATTTTGCCACCAGGAAACTCCAATTTACCATTTAATCGTCCCTGCTCACTACGTCTTTGCATCCAAACAAAAGATTTATTTCCTTCTTGTTTATAAGCAATTCCAATTGAGACTAATTGATTTCTCTTTCCTGATAAAGCTTCTTCCAGCATAAATCAAAACCTTCGTAAGTAAATGCCCCTAAAAAAGCAAAGTAAAAAGGAGCTTGAGTTCTAAAGATCATTGCCAAAAAACCTATAAAGATACTCACTGCCATTGTATTTAAAATCAAATTTAGTTTCGGTGTTTTTTTGGGAAATAAATCACAATAAAAATAAAAAAGCCTGGTGAAAGAATAAGCGTATTTTTTTGTACTGGATCTCTGTCTTAAAAGCTGTGATTCTCTTGCCCAATTCCAGAAAAGCCCCACTGAAAAATATAAAGTTGCTTCAATTTGAGAGGCTCCTAAAAAAAAGAGAATTAAAACAATAAATAAAAAAATTAACTGTTTATATTCTCGACTCATTCTAAAAAACCCTCTTTGAGCAAAAAAGTAATATCAGGAAATTGAATATTGCTTGAACTATAAC
>CAYGUN010000009.1:0-25717 GCA_964353025.1 uncultured Bacteriovoracaceae bacterium | reverse complement strand
AACAAGATGATCTTTTGCTTTCTTTAATGCATTATCTTTGCTTGTAATAGTCTTATGAAGCCCGGTAGCTTCATCTTCAAACTTTGACTTTTGTGATTCATTTTCTATTTGTAATTTTTTAAGTTCTTGCTCCGTTTTTTTAGTTAAACCGATCAAACGTTTTTCCCTATCAAGCAGGTTATTTATTTCAATTTTATGCTCTTCTGATAGATTGGGATCTTTTGCAACTTTTTCTTTCAATGCCTCTGTTCTTTTACTAAGGGCCGTGATGCTTTTTGCTTCCCTTGATATTTCTTCTGAAGTCTTAGAGTTTGCAGTTGATGCTTGATTCTTGAATTTATTTAATGCTTGGCTTTTTGCATTCAGCTCAGCCTTTAAATCCATCATTTGTTTCTGTAGAGATTTATTGGTATCTTCTGCTTGCTGAGCTTTTTTCTTTAATGCTGTATTAGTATAACTATCTAAACTTTTAACTTGCTGTTCTTCTTTCTGGCCTTCTCTTTCTTCCTCTGCTGTTCCATCATCTTCGATAACAAAGCTTTCTTCCTCCATATTATCAAATAAACTCTGCTTGATAACATAGGATTCCATCCCTTGGGCCTTTAAAATACTCTGTCTTGCCATCTCATCAAGCATGGCCTGATCAAATGGAAGCACATCCCCAAGAGAATTGAGAATTTGATCTTGTAAATTCTCAAATTTATCACCCTTATTAGTAACAACTTGCCACTCATTGCTAAAAACACTTTGAATAGAATTCCTTAAAACCTCTTGAGCTTCTTCGCTTTGCAAGTCTTCATCTGTTAACTTTCTTTTCTTTCCATTCTCATCTACCGCAAACTGAGATATCTCACTTGCAATTTTTTTCTGTAATCTCTTTTTGAAATAATCAGCAATCGCATCTTGGCTTTCTGCATCCCTTAGTTCAAGCTTGTCTAAAGAGTCATCCACCAATTCAGAGAAATTTCTTTTTTTGAAATCTTGAAGATAATCAACAGAAAGTTCTTTTAATCCACCCGGTTGTTTTTTCGCTATTTGAGAAAATGAATACTCAAAATTACTTAACATTTCGTCTGCAATATGAGGCTTAATATTCGAGTCACCAATTCTTTGTCTCACCTTATCCATAAAAGCACCAAAGTCGATTAACCCTCCATCTCCCCTGATTGACTCTAATGCTGCATCAAAGGCATTCTCCACTTCTTTACCAGCTTCTTTTTTTTGAGCGGGACTTAAACCAAAACCTAATTTATTATCAATATTATCTGTAATATTTTTAATTATGGTTTCTTCACCATCTTCTTCTTGGCCAACACCATGAAAAGTAACCTTATCATCCTCTTCTGTGATTTCTCCTGCTTTAACTGTAACTTTATCACCATCTCTCTCAATCTCGGATGTTCCATGGATAGTGATTTTATCCTCTTCTTCTGTTCGAGAACCATGAATAATCGTTTTATCTCCATCTTTTTCAATTTTGCTTCCATGAACATTAAAGGCCGACTCCTTTTCATCCTGACCACCTTTTACTAAAGTAGCTTCATCATCATCTTCTTCTTTAGAACCCGCTATAATCGAATTTAAAGAATCAGCATCAAGGAGTGAGCTAATTCTCTGGGCCATCTCTTCTGATACTTCATCTTTAATTCGAGTTAAGTGCTCATCATCTTTCTCTAAATCGCCCTTAACTCTTTCGATTTCTGTTTCAAAAGCATCTGTTATATTTTTCTTCTGAACTTTTTCAAGTAGGTTCTTTCTATCTTCAACAGTTAGGCCATCCACAAAATCTTGGTCATCATGAGACACAAGAAAGCTTTCAAGTAAGTCAGGTTTAAGACTTGCCGTATCCGCACCTTGCTCTTCTAATTCAGTTACAATATGAGCAACGAGTTCTTTTGTTTTCTTAGGTTCTTTGTTAAGACTACTATTTGGGTCTCCCTTATTAAGAACCATTTCAACTATATTGCCAGGAAGTAATTTATCAGAAATGCTCTCTGACCTTTTTATAGTTTCTTCAATATCCCCTTCGATAACTTTAAGCTCACTGACATCTCTATTTATTTCATCCAAAATATGCTTACTAGTTTTAATATTACTTAAAGTAAGTTGATTTGCATTATAAACTCTATCTGCATTTTCTTTTTTCCAAATTCCTGTTACTACCAATTTTGAAGGATTCTCAATATAGGTAATATCCGTATTATCTGCAAGAAGGTAGGCATTCTTTAAAAGATACTTAAGAGGGTCAGTGGTACTCACTTCCCCAAAGCAATCAAGAATATATTCCGCAACAAAGTTTTTGACTGAGAGATGAAGATTAGCAACAAAGACTTCACCATTATAGGCATACTCTATTTCAAAAGGAGAAACACCTATTCCTGCTTGCTTTAAATAACTGAAATAATAAATTACATTATAGAGAAATCCTCTTATTGAAACTATATTGTAATCATGTTCAAATGCATCTAAGGAAATAATATCGCTGTAGTAACCAAGCCTTAAGTGATCACTAAGCTTACACGTTTCATAGCGAGCGAACTCATTTCCGAACATTTCATCAATATGTACCGTGCCTGCATCTTGAAACATTTTCTTTAAAAGAATAGTTCCGATAAAAGAATCTAACCAACTTTCATCTATTACACCTCGCCCCCCTTTGAGGAGAAAATCTTTTGGATTTCTGATAGGAGTAAGGGAAATAATTGAAATGTGATTTTTAATTGTGTCGTATCTAATATTAAGTTCATCAAATGATTCAAGATCGCGTATTAGAATATAAGAAACCTCTTGAATATCGTTTAGAAGCTCTGGGGGAACAATTTCAATCTTCTCGGACGCCAAGAAAGCTGCAAGCCTTGCAGTTAGTTCTCCCGATAAATTTAGCAGTTTCTTATTCTCTGCCATTATGCTCCCAACTTATCCATTAAATCATTTTCATCTTCTGCATTTTCATCACTTGCGATCTCTATCTCACTATCTGTTTCTTCTGCTTTTTTCACTTCTTTATCTATTAAGGCCTTATTCATTTCAAAAACAGTATGACTATAGACTTTTTTAATTGGCAGTAAGTTTAACTTTTCATCTAAGCCTATTCCTTCCATTAATTCCTTTAAAATCCCTCCTCCTGTCTCTGCAGTGTAAATAACATCTTTAAATGGTGTCATTGCATCTACAAGGATTGGAATTGCATCGAACTCACTTAATCCCCAATAATTTATTTTTCGAGGAAATCCTTTACCATCAAAAAACTCGTGATGATAACTTATAACTTCAGTAACCCCTACATTAAAAAAAGCTCCAAATGCTTTTTCATCTGCAAGTTTCTTTCCTAGCAAAGGATGGTTTTCAAACATTGCTATTTCTCCAGGCTGCACTTTTGTATTTTTCAAAAAGGCCAACCCACTACCTGGTAAAACCCTTTCTTTTTCACACGCCTGTGCGATAAAATAACTGTAGTTTGGTCCGATTAGACCATAGTCCAATAAAAATGTGATATGAAAAATATCACTAATAAGTTTCATATCGGTGTAACCTAATGCAAGAGCGATGATTGAGGAGAAGGCCGCTGCTTGAACACTACGTTCACATAACAAAGTATCTGTTTCTCTAATCTCAACAATAATTTCTTCATCAAGACGGTTAAAGATATTGAATGTTGAAATAAAAAAATCTAATGAACATGAGCTCTTATTTTGAAACCAATACTGATTAGCAAAGTATTTTAACAACTCTCGCCTTGCTTCTAATTTTTCAAATTCTAAGCGAGCAGTTTTTAACTTGATCCACAAGTTTTGTAATTTATCTACATTATCTTGATTAGAAATATTAAACATATAAAATGACTTTTGACCTTTTGCTTTATACCTCGTGATGAAATCAGGATCAACAAAGTCCCCTGCTCTCATTAAAAGAACTGGCTTGTTGAACTTTGATGAAATAAAAATAATATGCCCAGGACATATCTGGTGCTTACCCAAATCATCAAGATTGATAATATCCAGATCTTCCTTATTAAAAGAAAGACCTTTCAAATTAAATGTTTTCTCAGTCATTGAAGACTTCTCCTCACCTTATATATCGGCAGTTTAGGAGCTTGTTTTGATGTTTTTCTCTAAAAAATGGACTGAATTAATAAGAATGATTTAAAATGAAAAAACTGTGAGTTTTTTATGAATATTGAAATTTCAAGTGCGGACTATCTTGTTGTATTTACGTACATTATTGGTGTTTTTACCTTAGCATATTTCTCTAGTAAATCTGTTTCAAAAAGCACGAATGAAGAAACGGCAGACTCTCAATACCTTGCAAACAAAAGCCTGACCTTTACTGAATCAATTTGCTCCATTATTGCCACTGAAGTTTCAGCACTCACATTCGTTGGCATTCCGGCCTATGCCTACACCAAAGATTTTACTTTTATTCAAATTTACTTTGGTGCTATCTGGGGAAGACTTATTGTTGGCCATGTATTTCTACCAAGAATTTACAATAAAGGGATAACTCTTTATGGAATTATGAGCTCCCACAACTCAACGCCTGGAGGCCAACGGGCATTAAGTTCAATATATATGATCGCTAAAATTTTATCCGTTGGGGTCAGGCTTTACTCAGGTTCAATTCTTGTTGCCGAGTTTTTCTCAATAAATATTTATATCGCTGTTCTTATTATTACTATTATTACTTTTTTCTATACGCTTATTGGTGGACTTAAGGCCGTCGTAAGGACAGATATTGTGCAAATGGGATTATTTATTACAGGTGGATTGGTAGCGCATTACCTTATTCCCGATCTTATTAACGGTAGTTGGTCTGAAATGATGGGCAACGCTTGGGCCGCGGGAAAATTAAGACTTATTGATATGAGCTCTCCCGGCATTTTTGTTGCAGGTGTTATGGGTGGATTCTTATTTGATATTGCAACTCATGGAACAGATCAAGATTATATTCAAAGGCTTATTGGAAACAGCTCTCTGGCTGGAGGGAGAAGGGCCATCATTCTCTCTTCTTTTGTTTCTATTTTTGTAGGCCTTGTTTTCTTGGGCGTTGGTAGTCTACTTTGGAATTATTACCAAGTAATACCTCTACCAGCTGATATAAAACCTGATTATCTCTTTGCTCATTTTATCACTCATTATTTCCCAACAGGTATTAAAGGACTCATGGTTGCGGGTGCATTGGCCGCGACAATGAGCACCCTCGATTCGTCTATTAATGCCCTTAGTAGTTGCCTTTTTAGTGATATCATTCCTAAACGAACAGGCCACAAAATTAGTACCTACTATAAGATTGATACTTTGATTATTTCTTTGTTAATGTTGAGTGTTGCCTATCTTTCATCCTTTAGTGATAGTCTTCTAATCTTAGGTCTTAAAATTGCCTCATGGACAGGAGGAACGCTTGTTGCTATTTTCTTTTCTAAGCTTGTTTGGCAAAAATTTATAGATTTTAAATTAAATGCAATGAATGTTTATACCTGCTTCTTTATAGGTATAATTGGTGTTTACCTGAATACTTTTATTTTTGAAAATACTTGGTTTTGGAATGTTTACTTTGGTTGTGGCTTTTCTTTGATCTATATTTTCATACTTTCTAGGTTTACAAGGAGAACAAGATGAAAATTTTCTTATTAATGCTTTTAATATTTTCTTGTGAAAGTAAAAAAGAAGCTGAAACCAAAAAAAGTTTAGTTATAGATGATATAGTGGTATACACCTTTCCAAAATCCAAACAAGAACACTGCATCCTTGCCATGGCAAAAATGCAAGAAGTGATGCAACAAAAGCTTGATGAAGCAATGGATGAGTGTTTTCAAAGTTTAAAAAATGTTCAACCAGACATACAGAAATCTCAAGCGAGAGAACTCTGTCGGAAATCCAAAAATTTCCAAGAGCTTTTTTCTGAGACAGGCAGGATACTAGATCAAACGAATGCTCAAATGGCTGACTCATGCAAATGGGAAAAATAATTTAAACCATCATCTCTTTCGGTATTCCTTTCGGTATGGCCTCAAGTAATTGCTTAGTGTATTCCATTTTTGGATGATGATAAACTTTATTAGCTTCATTCATTTCCACAATTTGTCCTGCATACATGACCCCCACTTCATCTGAAATGAAATTCACCACGCTCAAATCATGAGAGATAAAAATATACGTCAATCCAAATTCGTCTTGTAAATCCAAGAGTAGATTTAAAACTTGTGCCTGTACGGAGACATCCAAAGCAGAAACGGACTCATCACAAATGATAAATTCGGGATTAAGACTTAAGGCCCTGGCAATACTGATTCTCTGCCTTTGCCCTCCTGAAAACTCATGTGGATATCTATTAAGTTGATTAGAATTTAAGCCAACTTTATCAAGCAGATACTTGGCCTTATCTAATTTTTCATTTTTATTACGTCCAATATTATGGATGGCCATAGGCTCTAGAAGAGTTTCAGCAATAGTCATCCGTGGATTCAAAGATGAGTATGGATCTTGAAAAATGATTTGCATTTTCGATCTCATTTCTCTCATCTCATTTTGATTCAAGCCTGTAATGTTTTTTCCATTGTAAATGACACTTCCTTCAGTTGGTTCTACTAAACGAAGGATAGATCTTCCCAAAGTAGTTTTTCCACAACCTGACTCTCCAACGAGCCCCAATGTTTTGCCTTTTCTTAGTTTAAAACTAACTCCATCCACTGCTTTAACATAGTCGATTGTCTTTCCAAAAATGCCACCTTTGATAGGAAAGTAAGTTTTAAGATCATTGACCTCAAGTAAAATAGGATTTTCTGTGTCAGTAAATTTGAAACTCTTTTCATAAGGCGAGAGCAAACTTTCTTTTACTGTTTTCTCGTTTCCGTCTTCTGTCATAAAATCGCTTACAGTCAGTAGTCTTTTAGGGTTTTTATCCAGTGAAGGACGACAGGCCAAAAGACCCCTGGTGTAAGGGCTTTTGGGCGTTTTAAATATCTCGTTTGTTGTATTTTTTTCTAGTATTTCACTTCTGTACATAACGACAACTTCATCAGCAATATCTGCAATAACACCCAGATCATGGGTAATAAAAAGCATCCCCATTTTATACTCTTCTTGCAGTTTAAACATCAATTCGAGTACTTGTTTTTGAATTGTGACATCTAATGCGGTTGTTGGCTCATCCGCAATAAGAAGTTGCGGTTCACAAGCAATGGCCATGGCAATCATGACTCTTTGCTTTTGTCCCCCTGACATCTCATGAGGGTAGGTATGGGCCTTATGCCGAGGATTAGGAATTCCCACTTGGTCAAGTAACTCTACCGTTCTATTCCAAGCTTGTTTTTTTGTCATATTTTTATGCAAGATTAAAACTTCTGCAATTTGCTCTCCTACTTTAAAAACAGGATTTAATGAAGTCATTGGTTCTTGAAAAATCATTGAGATATCATTGCCTCTAATCTTTCTCATTTCATTTTCACTAATTTTTAAAAGGTCCGTTCCATTTAATAAAATTTCCCCTGCGGTTATTTGCCCTGGAGGATTTGGAATTAATCGCATACATGCTAATGAAGTAACACTTTTCCCTGAGCCTGATTCACCAACCAGCCCCACCGTTTTACCTTTTTCAACATTAAAGGAAACATTCTGAACGGCCTTAACTATTCCTTCAGAAGTTTTAAATTCAACACAAAGATCTTTTACCTCAAGTAACTTCATTCTATTTACCTTTTAATTTAGGATCGAGAGAATCCCTCAATGCATCCCCTAGAATATTAAATGCTAAAACGATAACAAACATGGCAATTGTTGCTCCAACTAATTGCCACCAAACTCCTCTACCAACTAATTCAAGTTTCGCATCATCTATCATCGTTCCCCAACTTGGTTGATTTTGAACTCCGATCCCAAGAAAAGAAAGAATGACTTCTGATTTAATGGCTATTTGAAATTGTAGAGAAGTATTAATAATCACGATATGTGAAATATTAGGAAGGATATGCTTGAACAACCTTCTCATATCACCTCCACCAATGGCCTGAGCCGCTTGAACATACTCTCTTCGTTTATGCTTCATTACTTCTCCACGAATAAGACGACAGAGGCTTACCCAACTTGTTGTGCCAAGTGCGACGTAAACTGCAACAAGCCCTTTTCCCATAATAAGAGAAATTGAAATAATGAGCATAATGGAAGGAATTGAAGTTAAAGTTGTATAGAACCAAACGATGACTTCATCAACGATACCTCCAAAGTAACCTGCAAGTGCTCCTAAAAGAACACCTATTGGTATTGCGATAAGTGAGGTAAATAATCCAACAGACATCGCCACTTGAGTTCCATGAATAACTTTAGTCAGAACATCTCGTCCAAAAATATCTGTTCCAAGCCAAAACTCCGAACTTGGTGCTGCATAAGATGGGCCCATTTCTTGATTCCAATCAGCAGCAATAACTCCAAATGTACTTAAAAGTGCAATGAGAGAATAGAGTAAGACGATAGCAAGTGCTATCATCGCGGTCTTGTCTTTCCTAAGCCTTTCAAATGCATCTTGATATAATGACTTACCCGCTTGAGAAGTCATTGAAGAGTCTAAAAAATTCAAAATAGCTATACCTTTTTTTATTACTGATTCCATAATAACCTACCCTTAATTTAATTTCACTCTTGGATCTGCCAGAGTATAAAGAAAATCTGTTAACAGCGTAAAAACAATTAAGGCCATTGAGGTCATAACCGCCAATGCCTTGAGAACTGGAAAGTCATTAGAGTTAAGAGCACTTAAAATCATGCTTCCAATACCTGGAATACTAAAGAAGTTTTCTAGGAGAATAGCTCCTAAAATCAAGTAAGGTAGTTGAATAACAACATAAGTAATAACAGGAATGAGTGTATTTTTAAAAATATGCTTGAGTAAAATAATTTTCTCCGAAACTCCTTTGGCCCGAGCTGTTCGAACATAATCTTGATACATTTCATCAAGGATAATGGTTCTGAAAAAACGTACGTCAGGGCCAATGCTTAAAATCACCCAAATTAAAGCTGGAAGTACGATAAAAGGAATAAATTGAGGAAAACCATAATCGTATCCTTGGATGGGGAAAAGCCCTTTTTGATAAGCAAAATAGTATTGGAAAAAAAGAATATAGGACAACGAAGGGATACTCATACCTGCAATACAAGCAAATCTCGCGAACGTATCAAATTTCCCTCCTCGATAGAAAGCGACAACCATAGAGATTAAAATGGCAAATACGGTTGAGATGAAAAATGCTGGTAAGGTTAAAGTTAAAGTTGGGCCAACTCCAGAGAAAATCATTTGAGAAATCTGCTGTTTGGTAGACCAAGAACGCCCGAAGTCCAAAGTAAAAGCAGATTTTACAATATCAGCATACTGCATATACCAGGGTTGATTGAGGCCAAGCTGTTCTCTTAAATTCGCCATTTGCTCTACTGTTGCATTTTTCCCTAAAAGCAGAGGAGTTGGATCCCCTGCCACTAGATTAAATAAAACAAAGATAACCAGACAGACTCCTAATATAACAGGAATAAGATAAAGTGCTCTTCTAATAAAATACGCCAAGTTATTCATCGTTTACCTTAAAACTTTGCGAGCAGTTCTCGTTTTTTATCTAAATTAATATCCCAATATTGCTCAATCCCACTTTTAAATTCAGTCCCCTTATAGTTTTCAACCCATCCATGCTTAAGCCGAAAATTAGTTCGATGAACTCCAAAAATCCAAGGAACTTTCTCTGAAACGTCTTGCGCGAGTTTTTTGTACAGCTTCGTTCTCTCTGGTGAGTCTTGAAGTTTTGAAATAAAATCAAATCTTTTATTAAAATCAGCATCGTTAAAGTTAGAACCATTCGCACCAGGAGCGCTATTTGGTCCATAGACAAGTTGCAGAAAATTTTCAGCATCAGGGTAATCAGCTACCCAAGAAATTGAATGGATTTGGGTTTGGGCAGTTTTAATTCTCTTTAATAGTTGAGGCCATGTATTAAAATTCGCCTTAATTTTAATTCCAATCTCAGACATGGATTTTACAAAAAGTTCGGCAATTTGCCTTTTCATTGTAGTTGAATCAATATCCAGTGTGATTGCCGGAAGCCCTTTTCCGTTGGGGTAGCCTGCTTTGGCCAAATACTCTTTGGCCTTTTCTATATTGTAATCAGCATAAATATTTTTAAACTCAGGATCGTATCCCTTAATACCAGGTGGGATCATCGTTTGTGCATGTAAACCTAAGCCGTGATAAAAAAGTTGATTTAATTTTTCAACGTCAAATGCCAAAGACATTGCACGCCTTAGATTAATATTTTGCATAAGTTTATTTTTGTGATTAAAAGCAAAGTAAGTCACATCAAGAGCATTTTCGACTTCAACATCAACCCCTTTTGCTTCAAGAGCGTCAGTGACACCTTTGCTTGGAGTAATCGCTTGATCAAAATTATCTTTTGGAATTTCTAATTCATCAATATCTCCTCTTGAAAATGAAAGCCAAGCAGGAGAATGCTCTGGAATAATATAAGTGACAATTTTTTTTATGAAGGGAACTTTTTGACCTGCGGCCTTTAATAAGCCTTTTTCTTTATCTCCAACGCTTCCTTCTGTTGGATAATATTTATCCCTGAACTTTGGATTAGCAGTATAAACAATCTTATTAGACATGGGATTAAAAGTTCCTGTCATATAAGGACCTGTCCCAACGGGGTTATTGAGAAATTCTTTACTATACATTGCGACCGCTTCCTTTGGAACAACCATTGTAAATGACATGGCCAAGGAATAAAGAAACTGAGGAAATGGTTTGCTTAAAGTGAATTGAAGAGTGTACTTATCCAGGGCCTTCAAACCTTTTATTTCTACATCATAGTTTGTTGACTCGGCTGTCTTTTGGTTATCACTCCATTCATTTAAGCCTGCAATTTTCCCATCCAGAACCCACCAACCAGGAGAGGCCTCTTTGGGATCAGCAAGTCTCATGATTGAGTAAACAAAATCTTCAGCAACAAGTTCACGCCCTTTTCCCTCTGGAAAACAGACATTGTCATGGAAGAGAACACCTTTTTTAATTTTGAATGTATAAGTGAGATTATCATCAGCGATATGAGGCATGCCATCTGCTAAGTTCGGTGCAAGAGCATAGGGTCTTTTCAAGTAATGATATTCAAATAAACCTTCATAAACCTTCGAGGCTTCCCTATTTGAATAAGAATCATTTGCGTGAATTGGATCAAAGCCTTTGATTTCTGCTTTAACTCTTTGGTATAAAACTTTTTGTGATAAATCGACCTTCTTTGTGCAGCCAACAAGAATTATGGCAACCAGAATGGCCTTAAAAAAATAAGGTAACGAATTCATTGTACTCTCCCATCTCCCCAGATTGGGCCAGTACACTAAGCATGTCCTAATCTAGTAATACTAGAATTCTATCGGGTATACTAGCCTCCTCGTCTAAAATCCTCTTACACTGAGCAAGTTTTTGCTCTAAGTAATAGACTGAAAACCTCAAAATCGCTCCACCAACTCTTTTTGCGAAGCGATATTTTAGTCATTTTCCATTGCTCCCCATGCCAGTCATCAAAGAGTATTTCGACTTCAAAGGAGTCATCAAAAGGAATTCTAATAATAACGTTATCTGCAATCAATTCACCGTAAACTTTCTTCTCAAATCCTGTAAATCTATCAAAGCACACGAACTTCAAATAATTTCTTTTCATATTCTTTTTAACAATCGAGCATCTTGATTGATATTCATCTTTTTTAATATCAGTAATAAGCCTTAATCCTACAGATAAAGAAGCTTTTACGTTTTCCAGTATGGCCTTAGTCTCTTCTTTTTCTTCACTTTCTAAAAAGAGAGTTTCAATCCTTTTATACAAGCTGCCTGATATTTTTTGATAGTCATATTTAAGTCTTAATACCTCTTCTCCTAGCATCGCGAAGTAGAGCCCAATCGACCATAAATGATCTTTCTCATTATTAACGGACTCATATTGGAACTGGTAGCTTTTCTGTCCAAAGTTTAATTTTCCAACCCCGTCAGAACTTAAACAATTTGGAGCTACGTACTTTTTAATGTCTGTTTTAGGATTACTACCGAGCTTAATGTAATGACTTTTAGGTGGCTTAAATAGAGAGCAACTCGACAAGAAGATAATACATATGACTAATAATTTCATATTACTATGTTATGATTTTCTTTCAAAGAATGTAAACGTTCTTATTTATTTGCAGGAACTCGTTGCTTCTCAAGGTCACTAATCAGAGATTTGATTTCAACTGCTTGCTCAGGCTCTTTACAAACTTTTAAAGCCTCAGCATAGTATTGCTTAGCTTTATTATACTTTTTCAGTGCCTGATAAATCTGCGCTAAATGCTTCGTTATAATCGTATCTCCTGGAGCATGTTTATTTGCTACCTGGATTTCTTTAAGAGCTTTTGAGTAATGGCCTTGTTGAAAGTAATACCACCCTAAAGAATCTCTAATATACCCATCTTTAGGGTTTAAATTAACTGCTTTATTAATATACTCAAATGCTTTTTCAAGATTTATTCCTCTTACTAAATATGAATAACCAATAAAATTCCAAGCATGAGCATTCTCTGGATCTTCTTCAATAATTGTTTGAACTATCTTTTCAGCACTCTCGTAATCTTTGATTTTCTCGTACAGCGAAGCCAGGTAATATTTATGGTTATGGGTGAAATCCTCTTTTCCCTTAAATAATTCAAGCGAACCTATGGCCTGCTCAATTTTATTATTCCTCTCATAAAAGTTTGCCTCTACGACTTTAAGCTCAATATCTAGAATTTCACTCTTGCCTAGTTTACTTCCAATAAAATCAAGTAGTCTTTGCTGTGCCTGCTCTTTATTGGTTTTATCTGCTTCATAGGCGAAGCTATGCAACATATTAGCAATCTGAAGCATGCTATCGGAGAAAAGAGCACTTTCGGAGTTCACTTTTCCAAAATAATCAATCGCGTTTTCAAAATCTTTCTTTTCCTGGTAAATCGCAGCTAGGTAGTAAAGAATTCGGTCTGATTCTGGTGCATAAGCCAGAACATCCTTAAATACACCAATGGCCTGGTCGTATTTCTTTCGATCAGAGTAAACAATTCCCAACTTTACTTTAAGATTCAAATTATCTGGTTCTAAATCTATTAATCTTTGAGCGTAAGGAATTACATCCTTATACTTTTCTTCAGCAAATAGGACTTGAACTGTTCTAGTCAGAACAGTCTCATCATTAGGATATTTTTTAAGATGCTTCTTATAAAGAGAGATGGCCTGAGCCGTCTGTCCTTTCTCTTCATGGATAAGACCTGTTGCAAGAAGGGCCTCTGATAATTCACTATTTTGGGCATATGCTTTCTGGAAAAATTTCAGCGACTTTTCTAACTTACCCTGCTCTAAGTAGACTTTGCCTTTTTGAAAAGTGAAAAGCGACTTATTTTCTTTACTGGCCTTCTTCTCACACTTTGATAAAAGATCGAGTGAATCCTTAAACCTTTCTTCAATGACATACATTTTACTCAAAAAGAGACAACCATCTTCACTATTTGGGTGTTGCTTAAGCACTGAGAGATAAACTTTTTTCGCCTCATCAATTTTACCTAGTCCGCTCTTAACTCCAGCTAAAATAAGCCCCATTTTTTCATCAGATTTATCTAACTTGTAGATTGAAGCTAAAACCTCTTCAGCGTCATTTAAATTTCCTGCTTTAATCAAAGACACAGCATACTTTTTCTTAATAAATGTTTCGTTGGGAGTAAGTTTGAGTAAATGTTTATAGATAAAACTTGCTGTAGCATAGTCCCCGTTTAATTGAGCAGAGCTTGCCTTCAGGAACATATCGCTGGCCAAAAAATCTACTGCAGACGGTCCTGCTTTTAAGGCCGCTGCTGTTAGCTGCTCTAGTTGTTCAGAAACAGACTCAAGAGATTCTCCTTCTCCAAAACCTTCCGAGACAATTATGTCATTTGTATCATTATCAGTTGTGGTAGTGTTTTTTAATCCAGAGCAAGAACTCAGCAGCAATATAATAATAAAAAGAATATCTCGTTTTTTAAGCATTTGAACTTCTTCTTCCTAAACGTACTTCTAAGACCGTAGGGGCATTCCTTTGGTCCGAGCTTCCCTGCATAAATTTTTCGGAACTCAATGCGTAAAAGATTAAGTTTACTTAGTTTATTGCAGATTTTTCCTACTCCGCGCTTGTCTACTGCCATGTATTATTTGCCTGTAATATCAAGTATTTAAAAATAAGAACGGATGTTTACTTACAGACCACAGTAAATTTTTACTGGGGTTTTTTACATAGTTTAAAAAACTTGTTTTTTTTGACGGGCTGGGTTGACAGCATTGCTCAACTTTGGTTTATAGAGTCAACGCTTAAAGCAAGGCAGCAGTGCCTGTTTATAAGCATGGCACATAGAAAATTAACTATATAAGTCAACTTGTAAAAGTATCGCCAAAAATGGCTAATTGCATAGGGGAAGACGAACATGAAAGACGTTAGAATTATTAAAAGGTACCAAAACCGTAAGCTTTATGACACTTTTCAAAGTTGTTATGTGACGCTTGAGGAAATTGCTCAGATCGTAAGAGAAGGTAATGAAATTCAAGTAATCGATAACAAGACGAAAAATGACATTACTTACATGACTCAAATCCAACTTCTTTTTGACCAAGAAAGAAAGTCTCTTAAGCCAGGTGACACCGAGCTTCTTAAGAGAGTTATTCGTTCAGAAGAAGGAACTCTTACTGGATATATCAAAGGTTTAGAAGCACAACTTAACCTTGATTTTGGTAAGACTGCTGAGACAGCAGCTGAAGAAAAAACAGAAGCCGCTACTGAATTTAATGCTGCTTTCGTAAACAATGCTAGTTTTAGTAACTCTTCAAATATTGAAACTCCTAGTACTTTGAACTAATATTAAAGAAAAGTTCACATTATTAGGATTTTGAATGAAAACTGAAAAATCATTTCTATATGCCCTCACAACACTTATTGTGGGGGCTTTTTTTATCACTTCTTCTTATTCGGCTACAAGCTCGAGTACGACATCAGCACCTTCGAGTTCAAGTTATTCAGGAGAAAAGAAAAGCTCTATTGGAGTTGGTCTTGGACAGACCTTCTTAATGGGTGATTACGGTAAGACTGGAGATGACTCAATAACACTCGACTTATTCTATACGTATAATGCAAGTCGTACTTTCGATCTCCTTTTGGCAGGTCACTTTACACAGCATGAGCTTCGAGGAGAGAAAACTCAGCTTATGGGCTTAACCACTTCTATCAAATCAAGAGTTTTTAATTTTGATTCATTTTCTCCTTACGTACTAGGTGGGTTTGGATTTTATAGACCAAAAGTAACTCGCAAGGTAGGACCAAATAACTACCAAGAAAGTGAAGGCAAATATACTTTTGGCTTTAACCTTGGTGGTGGTGCTGATCTCGAACTCAATAGTACCTATACAATGGGTCTAATGGCCGCTTACCACAACCCTTTTAAAGTTAAGCAGGACAACCAAGCTTCTGTTGACGGGTCTTATTTCAAGCTACTTATCACGTTAATGCGCGCATTTTAAAAATGAAACAAACAGCTAATCTCTATATTATTACCGGCAAAGGTGGCGTTGGTAAGACAACTATTTCTCTTGCTCTGACCAAATATTTAATAAACCAAGGATTAGACGCCAGGTTTGCCTTTTTTAAAAATAGCTCCCTGCTTGAAGGAGATAAGAATATCTCTCTGGCCGAAAATTGTGCTCATATTTTGGGTATCAAGACCCTTCCTCTCGCTTTAGAAGATTGTGCTCAAAAGTATATAGCAAAAAAATTGCATTCAAATATAGTGGGCAAAGCAGTTGTTAAAACCCCTTTTTTCAGGGCCCTCATTAACATGATTCCTGGTTTTAACTACCTTATCTATATGGGACAAATCTTACAGATGATACAAGACTCAAATAAGGAGATGATTGTCGTCCTTGATTCACCTTCTTCAGGGCACGCACTCACTATGTTAGAGGCCACTAGTAACTTTCAAGAAATTTTTCGTTCAGGGGTTATATTTGAAGATACGAAGAAAATGCTTCAGCTTGTTAACAAAGAAGGATTTTCTAAAATTCATATTATCTCCACACCCAACCAGCTTTCTGTAAGTGAAGGCCAGGAGCTAAGTGAAGATATCGCCAAACTCAGTCAAATAGAAATTAAAATGTGGCTTAATAATGCGCTGAAGGATGTACTTAGCGACAATACTGACAAAACGCCTGAATTTCTTCGAAAGAAACTACAAATTGAAGATCAAGTTGCTAAGAACTACAAGCCAGAGAGTATTCTCCCACATGTCCTTGATAACTCAATGGAAGAAGTAGTCAAAGATCTTTTACCGCACATGGAAAATCTAGTATAAAGATTCCATGGATTTACAACCGAAACAGTTTGAAATTTTCTGTGGAACAGGTGGCGTAGGAAAAACAACTCTCGCTACCTCTAGGGCGCTTTTCTTGGCCAAACAAAATAGTAAAGTTCTTCTTATTACAATTGATCCCTCCAAAAGACTTAAAGAACTGCTTGAGTTAAATGAAAGTGATGCTGGAGATGTTAAGCAAGTGACCATCGTACAAGAAGATCAACCCATTACATTTGATGCACTTTTAATGTCACCAAGAAAGACATTAGAAAATATGGCCAAACAAAGTGAAACACCGGAGCTAAAAGATAACCGAATTTTAAAAATTCTATCTCGCCCTCATGGTGGCATGAATGAAATACTTTCAGTCATAGAGCTTAAAAAACATTATAGTTCTGGAAAATATGAAACCATTATACTTGATACTCCCCCAGGCTCACACTTTATAGATTTCCTTAAAAGCTGTAACAAAATCAAGGCCTTTTTTGATAAAAGCTTTATGGATATTTTTAAGCATCTTCGTCACGGACCTGCTGATCTAGCGCCGACTGTAATGAAAAGATTAATGTCTTCAGGAGTAAAAAAGCTTATTGAATATTTAAAGAAAGTCACCGGTGCCGAGTTTATTGACGACTTTATCGATGCTATTAATATCCTTTATTACTCCAAGAGTGAATTTCTAGATGCTATTGATTTACAAAAGGAATTCCAGGATAAAGAAAAATCAAGCTGGTTTCTCGTTACATCAGTTGAGCACTCAAAATACAAAGAAGTGCTCGAGTTAAAAGACCATGTTAAAGATTATATTCACGAGGATTGCTATGTCTGTTTAAACAAAAGCAATATAGAGCTTTGGGAAAGTGTTGAAATAGCAAAGGAAAATATAAAGACATATAAATTCAAGGAAGTTTCTATTGCAAAGGAAAAAGAAATTGTCCGATTCGTTGAGAAATTTTTCAACAACACAATTACCTTTGCAGAGGTTTTTGAACAATCACCATTAGAACACGTTAAATCGTTAGCAAAAAGTTGGTAATATGAATTATGCTGTTAACACAAAAGAAGAGTTAGAAAATTTTATTCCTACTAAATGGACTGAAATTAATCAATACCTTGATGAGGTTGGCGAAAGATTACCATTGCCCATTTACTCAAGTGTTGATGTGAGAGAAAGCCTTACTAAATTTGCCCCTGTTGATAATAATATCTACCCTGCAGGATTTAACAACGTCTGTATGCTCGATCTTCTAGTTTGTAGTGAGCGTTTTAAAAAAGTTATCAACACATTAAATCCAAATACAAAAAGAGTTCTTATTATACCTGAATCTCATACAAAGAATCTTTTTTATCTCGACCACCTTTCAACACTTCAAAAAACTATTGAGAAATCAGGGTTTGAAGTTGTGATCGGTTCAGTAGATGCAAGCCTCTTTACAGAGACGGATAGGCTCGAATTAAAGTCGATGTCTAATTGGGATGTCTCAATCTGTAAAGTGCAAGTCATTGATGGATGTTTTGCTTGTGGAAAAGGTGTTTTTGATGTTGCCATTTTAAATAACGATCAATCAAGCCCGCTTGAGATTGAATGGGACAAAGTAAAAACGCCGGTCTATCCAACTCCAAGAATTGGATGGTTTAGAAGGCAAAAGGTTTCACATTTTTGCTATTACAAAGATGTGGTTGATAAATTTTGCGAAAAGTTTTCTATCAATCCCAGTATTCTACAAGCAAAGTATAAAACTGTTGATGGAGTTGATTTTGCAACTAAAGACGGACTTGAGAAACTCGGAGCCGAAGTTGATTCTTTATTAAAAGATCTTCCTGCTGACTCCAGTGTCTTTGTTAAGGCCAGTCAAGGAACTTATGGAATGGGTATTTCCGTTGTTCAATCAGGAGAAGAGATCATTTCGATGAATAGAAAAAATCGAAATAAAATGGATATAGGTAAAAACAAAATCAAATTCACCAAAGTCTTGATTCAAGAAGGCGTTGAAACAGTTATTAAGTATAATGACATACCTGCGGAGGTAACTATTTATCTTATAAATGGAAAAAGCGTTGGGGGCTTTATGCGCGCAAACCCCTTGAAAGGAACACAAGCCAATTTAAATGCAAAGGGCATGGTTTACCAAAAATACTGTATCAGTGAAATTAGAGACAACTGTGAACATAAAGCAAAAGAAGCTATTTATTCAATTGTTGCAAGGTTATCAACTCTTGCTTCAGCACACGAAATTAAGGAAGTATTATGAAAAAGTTTAACCAAACTATTTTAGATGTTATTGGAAAGACTCCTATTATAAGAATAAATAAGCTGGCCAAGCATGTTGATTCAGATATTTATGTAAAGCTTGAATTCATGAACCCCGGTGGTTCTGTAAAAGATAGGTTAGGATATTATATGTGCCAAAAAGCTGTTGAGCGCGGTGATATCAAACCAGGTGGGATTTTTCTAGAAGGAACAAGCGGAAATACGGGTGTAGGAGTTGCGATGTATGCTGCTATTCATGGATATAAAGCTGTATTTGTTATGGCAGATAAACAATCAAAAGAAAAACAAGATGCACTCAAAGCTTTTGGAGCAGAAGTCATTACCTGCCCTACTGAGGTTGACCCAGAAGATCCTCGCTCTTATTATAGCGTGGCCGCTTTACTTGGTAGCAAACTGCCAAACTGTATTCACTTGAATCAGTATGCAAACCCAGATAATTTTAATACCCACTACACATGGACAGGACCTGAAATTTATGAGCAAACAGGTGGAGAATTTGATGTCTATATGGCCAGTGTTGGGACTGGTGGAACAATTTCAGGTACGGGGAAATACTTAAAAGAGAAAATGCCTAATCTCAAAGTTATTGGAATCGATTGCCAAGGTTCCATTTTGGCCCATTATCACAAAACAGGTGAAATGGGAGAAGCAAAGTCATATGTCCTAGAGGGGATTGGAGAAGATTTCCTACCTGATAATGTTAAGTTTGATATCATTGATGACTTTATTGTCGTTGGCGATGAAGAGTCGTTTCAAATAACAAGAAGACTTTTAAAAGAAGAAGGAATTTTTGTTGGGGGAAGCTGTGGCGCTGCCGTTCTTGGGGCCATCAAGTATGCTGAAAAAAGTGGAAAAAAAGAGCGCATTCTAGTGATGCTCCCTGATTCTGGAAGTAAGTACTCATCCAAAATTTTTAATGATGATTGGATGAAAGAGAAAAGTTATAAAGTAGAAGAAGATAAAGAAGTAAAAAAGACTATTTCAAAATTACTTCAAAATAATGGAGTTAAGCTATGAGTAAGAATTATTCAAGAAAAAACATTGCCACCAAACTGGTACACGCAGGGAATCACCCTGAACCTCAAAATGGGGCCATCACTCCACCTATATATCAAACTTCAACTTATGTTCAATCCTCTCCAGGAAAACATCAAGGTTATGAATACACAAGGAGTCACAACCCAACGAGAACTCGTCTAGAAGAGAATCTAGCAGCAATTGAAGGTGGGAAATTTGCACTCGCAACGGCCAGTGGGATGTCTGCTGTTATGCTCATCATGCACTTACTTCCTAAGGGCTCTAAGATTATTTGTGGAGATGATGTTTACGGGGGAACCTATCGAATTTTCACGACTGTTTTTAATGAAATGCACCAATTTATTTTTATGGACACGACAAATAAAGTGGAACTGAAAAAGGCCATCAAAAAACATAAACCAGCACTTATTTGGCTAGAAACACCTACGAACCCATTACTTAAACTTACAGATTTAACTGCTGTTGCAGAACTTGCAAAATCAGTTGATGCTATGACTGTTGTTGATAATACTTTTATGAGTCCCTACTTTCAAAATCCACTAAAACTTGGAATTGATATTGTGGTCCACTCGGTTACAAAATATATTAATGGCCATAGTGATGTTGTCGGAGGGGCCATCATCCTTAATAAGAAGAAGTGGTACGACCAACTTTTTACTCTACAAAACTCAATTGGGCCAAGCCAGTCTCCATTTGATAGCTGGTTAGTTTTGCGAGGTCTTAAAACTCTCGCTGTGAGAATGAGAACCCATGAGGAGAATGCCATAAAAATTGCAGCTTTCCTTGAAAAGCACAAAAAGGTTGAAAGTGTCGTCTATCCAGGGCTTAAATCACACCCCCAACATAATTTGGCAAAGACTCAAATGAGTGGCTTTGGAGGAATGATTACTTTTTTCATTAAAGGTGGTTTAAAAGCATCCAAGAAATTTTTAGAAAATGTTGAATATTTCTCTCTCGCAGAAAGCCTTGGAGGTGTTGAGTCATTGATTGAGCATCCTGCCATCATGACTCACGCATCCATTCCTGCTAAAAGAAGGAAAGAGCTAGGTATTCACGATAATCTTATTCGTCTATCAGTTGGAATTGAGCATGTTGATGACTTAATTGCTGATTTGAAGAAAGGTTTCAAGGCACTTGGCTCATAAAAAAATTCCAAGTGCTAATCATTTTACTTTTTTAATTTGAATCTTTATCATCACCGTGAAGATCAACATGACCCTTATGCTCACGATGATATTCTCCATCGTGAATATAATCTACGTGATTACCATGTTTAATTTTCTCATGACCACAGCTTTGCTTATGTTGATGAGCATGCTTACTTGAAGCCAACTTTCCTTTTCCATCTTTTGTTGTTCCATGAATCGCAACTTTCCCATTATTCATCACCTGGTGGTACTGGCCATCGTGAACATAATCAGTGTGATCTCCATGCTTAATACTTTCATGGCCACATTTTTTAGCGTGTGCGTGCTCTTTATGTTCAGTGAAGTCGTGATTATGCCCTTTTCCCATCATCGAGCAAGATGTCAAAATAAACAAAGTTCCTACCAGTACAAGCTTTTTCATTTAATCTCCTTAATTAATAAATTATTCTAATTCTACATAAAATGAAAATGGCTACAAGATAGCAGAAAAGAGTATTAACCAAGTTATCTGCTCGGGCACTTGTCTTTTTGGCCACTTGATAGATAATAGAAAGAAAATGGAGAACACATGAAACCTATTTTGATGGCCTTGTTTTTACTTTGCTCAAACGCATTTGCACTTTTTCAAATTCAACCTTATTTGGGATATAGTCACTTAGATTCCAAAACGACAACAACGGTTAATTCCCAAGGTAATCAAGAAGGTGAAAATATAGGACTAATGCTTGGAATAAGGCTTTTTCCAAAGTTAAGAGCTGGCTATGACTATAGTTATGGCGACCATTCATCAAAAGGTGTTAATTATATTGGAGCTGAATACGATAATGATGTCACATTAACTAATCATGGACCATTCGTGGCATGGGATTTTTCAAAAGACTATTTTCTTCATTATACCTTTATTACCAATTCTGAACTCGACCCAGAAAATGGAAATATACAGGAAGGTAGTGGCTCAAAAATAAGCCTCGGTATTAATTGTCTTAAAATGTTTAAGCAAGATATTACATTAATGTTGAATTACTACACAATTGAGTTTGATGAATCTCCAATCAGCTCTACTCCTTTTGAAACAGAACTAGAAGGTCTTGGCTTTAGCTTTATATTCCCGATAGAACTTTAGAAACTACCTGTTTTTTTTATTTCATTTGTTTGCTCAGCTTGATTTGGCTGGGCATTTTTACTTTCAACTGCACCTGTACCACAGCTTTCTTTTTTAGCTTCAAAGATATTGATATCTGCCTTGTTAGGACTAAAAACTAGTCCTGATTGAAGATAGTTTTTTGCAAGCAAATAACTGCAATAAACCTGGCCATGACTGGAGCTTAAATTGTCTCTTTCTCCTTTGGCAAAGATGAGCCCATCATCTTGCATTCCCTCTAAAATCTCAGCCAGCTCTTCGCAATAACTATCTGGCGCTTCTTGAACAGAACAAGCTCCGTTGCGTTTATGAACAGTCAAACTTCCTTTGTCTTCCACCTTTATATGAATGGGCTCCCTACAAACATCGATAACCCAAGATTTTCCCAAAACTCTCTTCTTCTCAACTTTAATCAGACAACGCTCTTTATTTATGCGAAATTCATGTTTTAAGAGTCCAAAGAGTTCACCTTTGTGAATAATTTCAGTTTGATAATTTGAACGTAAACAGTCTTGAGACGTAAATGCAGTAGCATAAACATAAGAAGAAATAAGAAATAAAACAAAGCTAGACTTGTGAAATTGCATTTTTGCTGACCTCCAGAAGCAGAGCAGAAGAATCTCTTTCAAGAAAATCATCTCCAACTTCTTTTTTTACTTGATAAAAAATTTCATTAATTAGCTCATTACCTGGTATGAAAATATGATCAGAAACAAACATTTTCAATGAAATATCTTTTTTAAAACGGTCCCAGTTCGATTTTAGACCAGGTGAAGTAATATACATTTTCTCACCTCTTATGAGACTACTTTCAAAGTATACTTTATCTAAGTAAGAAAAACTAATGGGGCTATTGTTCTCTAAAATGGACTGTTCAACTTCACTTCTTATTATTTGAAATTGTCCAAATGTGTACCCCCACATATGAAGTTTTTTTGTATCAATGACCATCAGCAAGAGGCCATTTGCTTTGTATGAAGATTGTGAATCTGATAATTGTAAAAATTGGGACTCCACTTCTTTAACTAAATTTCTTAATAAATTATCATCAAAGCTGGATCTTTCTTTTAGTGCTGAGAATAATGAAAGGATAGAAGTTGATTTCAAATATGAATCGCAAGAACTCATCATAATCAGCAATTTATTTTGAACTTTGATTGTATCAAAAAACTCTCCCCCGGACGAAATCCCTGCTTCAAATTTACTGGCAAGCTTCAGGCCCTTAAAGTCCGTTAGACGAGGAGGATAAATTTTATCATGCACTTTTTTTATTTTAAGCAATTCTTTATTCAAAAAATTAGTCACTTCTTCAACTTGATTACTCACTCTCAAAAGCTGAGATTTCATCATTTTGCTTTGCTCTTTTTTAAAAATTATATTATTTAAAAAATTTCTTAATAGAAAATGATTCTTATTAATTGACTCAATTTCAAAACAGCCAATAATATTAATATTTTTTTCTATCGATAAATTTATATAATTCTGAAGAGATGAATTCATATCTGTTTTTGAATAAAAAAAGATACATTCTTTAAAACGAGATATGAAATCCAGTAATTTTTTTTGATTTTGAGAAAAAAGCCATGAGGTATTAATATTAATCAGAACAATTCGATCAAAATAGTGGCAATCATAAAACTGGTTAATATCCAACTCTTGAACTAGAGGGGTATTCTCGAGAAAGTCTCTGAGCTTTTCCCTCAATCTTTGGTTCGCTTCAACAACTAGTATATTTGAGTACATATAATGATTCTACCTTACTAAACCTTTAGAATTACTTTCATTTTACATTTGAATTATTTTGAAAACAACCGATGAGTTCATGAGTATAGGGGCTAATCTATGGGCGCTGCCAAGAAAGATAACGTTATTCAACTACCTTCACCTGTTACAGCTGTAGCGCTGTTTGAGCTTTCAAAGAAAGTCGAAGAACTCAAGGAACAACAAAAAAACGTAAGTGAAATGGCCGCGAGAGCTATTCTGCATGCCCTAGATTGCAAAGATCATTACACATTTGGTCACAGTATGAGAGTAACCTTCTATGCCATGATACTAGGAAAAGAACTTGAACTTGATGATGAGCAAATGTATGAGCTTCAATTGTCGGCCCTTTTCCATGACATAGGTAAAATTGGAACTCCCGATAGGATTTTACTAAAAGAAGAAAGGCTGACTGAAGAAGAATTTTTAATAATGAAGCAACATCCTGTAAAATCAGCTGAAATTCTCGATGGATTCAAGGGGTTTGAAAAAATAGCGAAAAATGCTCGCCACCACCATGAAAGATTTGATGGCCGAGGCTATCCAGATAATCTTAAAGAAGATGAAATTCCTCTCTTTTCAAGAATTATTCTTATCGCTGATACATTTGATGCTATGACATCGACTAGACCCTACAGAGAGGGTCTTCCTCATGATGTGGCCTTCCAAGAGCTTAAAGATTGCGCTGGTACTCAATTTGATCCCAAGTTAGTACCTCGGTTTATTGAAGGAATGAAAAAAGAAGATCAGAAAAATCAGGACACTTTTTATATCGATGTAATGGACGAAGAATTCACTAAAAAAGCTGCTTAATCCTCATTATTTCTTACAAAACTTTGATTCTTCATTTCCATCAATTCTTAATTGCTGAGCACGACCACAATCTTCAACTGTTGCATAAACCTCTGATGGGAAACACTCAATATTTTTAGCTAATGTCGAATTGAATTTAAAATTCTTCTCACACTTGCCATAGTTCTCACCATTAATACAGGCCCAATGCCTTCCTTTACAACTATAAACCAATCCTCTACCAACAATTCTATAAGTAGGAGATGTATAAACCAAAGGCTCTTTTTGAGCCTCTGCATTTTTAGAAAATTGATTTTCAAGTTCAGTTAAAATATTTTTTGTTTTATCTTCGTCACTACTTTGATCTATATTGCTACTTGTATCACTAACTTCATTATCTTGCCCTAACGAACTACTAACTTCTGAACTTGCTCCTATAGCAACCGCACTAGTCGGCTCTTCTACAGAGGCCTCTTCAGCTAATTCTTGTTGAACTTGGTTGGTATCTGTATCAAGCCCTAATGTTTCAGTATCAAGTTGCACATCATTTTTTTTAACAATTTCTTCCTGGGATGGTTCAAGCTTCTCTGCATTATTTTGCTCTAAGCTCTCACTCAATTCTTCCTTCTTCACTTTCTGTTCAATTGGTACTGGTGACTCTTCACTCTTTTCCTTAGGCACATCTATTGCTTGTTCCACTATTTTCTTTTCTTCAATAGGTGGTGCCATCTCTTTTTTCATAGGATCTTTTTTTTGAGCTTTTGCTACTTGTTGAGTATTTTCTTGCTTAGCTTTGTTTCCTCCATCATCTAGAAGCAGCCATGCAACTGCAAGTACAGCAGCTCCCATAATGACTTTTTTTCTTTTTTCAGGATCAGATTTAATTTGATCTAGTAAACTCTGTGGAGGCTTTTCACTATCCTCTTCATCATCGTCCAAATTAATATCTGCTTCGGTTGAATCATCTTCACTCGCATCTGCATCAAACCCCATGCCTTCAATATCCACATCGCCTGTTTTATCCTCTTCGGCCATTTGCTCTGTGGCCTCATCGGTGGAAGCTACTGGCGAAGAGTTCGCTCCTTCAACTAGCTTGGCAAGAAACGGTAGCTTCTCGCTTGCTTTTGCAAACCCATCATTTTGGGCAAATGAATTTTTAATCCCATTAACCTTT